>JALHOE010000002.1 GCA_022843175.1 Deltaproteobacteria bacterium | reverse complement strand
CACTCCGCGGCGCGGTTGAAGGCGAGCGCGGCGGCCGCGCGCGACGCGGCGAGGGCGGCGTGCGAACCCGCGCGCCCGAGCTCGTTGGCCGCGCGGAAGTGCATCACCAGCGCCTCGGGATCGGCGCGATTCGTCGCTTCGAGGAGGAACGCGAGCTTGCGGTGCGACGCGGCCGCGGACTCGGGCGAGACGCGCGCGGCGACGAGCTCGCGAATGCGATCGTGATACGTCTCGATCAGCTCGCCGCGGTGCGACGCAACCGTGCGAATCAACTGACCGGCGCGGAGCACCGAGATCGCGGTGCGCTCGCGATCGGCGGGGACCGAGGCCGCGCGGATCGCGATCTCCCGAGCGATGGGCTGGCCGGCGAGCGCGATGATCTCGAGCAGGCGATGCGCCTCCTCGGGGAGTCGCGCCAGGCGGGTGGCGATGAAGTCCGCGAGTCGGATCGCGGGAGCCTCGGCGTTCGGGGCGACCGACTGGGCGCTGCGCGCCAACGCGTCGACGAAGAACGGGCTGCCGCCTGCCTCGGCGGCGATCGCCACCGCCTGCTGCCGCGCCGCTTCGTCGTCGCGGCCGAGCGCGGAGAGCGCCAGCACCCGCGCCTCGTCGTCGGTCAGCGGCCCGACCTCGACGTCCACCACCGCGACGCGATCGCCGAGCTGGGTCTTGGTGTCGCGCAGCGCCGCGATCGGCGCGCTGCCCTCGGCGTCCTCGCTGCGGTAGCTGACGACGAGGAGCAGCGCCGGCGGATCGGGCGGGCGCAAGAGCTCGCCGAGGAGCGCGGCGCTGTCGACGTCGCCCCACTGCAGGTCGTCGATGAAGAGGACCAGCTTCCGGCGCTCACCGAGGCGCGCGAACAGCGCGCGGAGCGCCGCGAACCCGCGCCGGCGCAGCTCCTGGTCGTCGGCCGCCTCGGTGCGGGGCCGGCGCGCCTCGGCGATCGCGCCGACGCGGAGGAGCACCGAGAACAAGCGCGCGGCCGACGCGATGTCGCGCGGGAGCAGCGCGAGGACCTCTTCGTCGGGCAGCTCGCGGAGGTAGTCGGCGAGCGAGTCGACGAGGCTGTCGACCGCCTTGTAGGGGACGGACTCGTGCTCGAAGCAGCGACCCCGCAGCACGACGGTGTCTGCGTCGCTCGCGATCGACTCGAGGAACCGCTGCACCAACAGGCTCTTGCCCATGCCGGAGGCGCCGTGGACGTAGGCGGTCATCGTCTCGCCGCGCTCGGTTCCATCCGAGCGGGGCAGCCGCTCGAGCGCAGCCACGCACGAGGTGAGCGCGGCGAGGTGACGCTCGCGACCGATGAACGGCTGCGCGTTCGAGCCGCCGCTGACCGACGCGATGGGCAGCCCGCCGAGTCGCGCGAGCACCTCTGCGCCGTCGGGTCGCTCGGTGGCGGTGCGGCGCAGGAGCGCCGTGCAGAGCGCGGCGAGGTCGTCGGGGACCGCGGGCGCGAGGCTCTGGACCGGATCCGGATCGTGGAGCTGCTTGTCCATCATCACCTTGATCGACGGCCCCGCGAACGACAGTCGACCGGTGAGCGCCTGGTAGAGCATTACGCCGACGCTGTACCAATCGCTCGCGGGGGTGAGCGGCATCGCCGCGGCCTGCTCGGGCGACATGTATTCGGGCGTGCCGGGCGCGGTGGTCTGCGCCTCGCGGTCCTGCAGCGCGATGTCCTTCACGAGGCCGAAGTCGAGGAGGACGACGCGGCCGTCGGGCGCGACGAGCACGTTGGAGGGCTTGATGTCCCGGTGCAGCTTGCCCGCGGCGTGGAGGGCGACGAGGCCGAGGGCGAGCTGACGGAGCGCGTCGCGCAGGCGCGCGAAGTCGAGGGTGCCGTGGGCGACGGTGAGCTGCTGCTGCTCGGCCTCGCGGAGCGCGACGACGCCGGAGACCGGCGCCGTGAACGCGGTGTCGGCGTACGCGTCCGACACCGTGACCGCCGCGTCGGGATGCGTGGAGACGTGACGGAGGAAGTCGACGCCGGGGACGAGCTCCATCGTGAAGTACGGCGCGTGCGCGTGAAGAAGAGCTCGTAGAGGCCGACCAGGTTCGGGTGGGTGATGTCGGCGAGGTTGCGGAACTCGTTCTTGAAGCGATGGACCGAGGCCGGATCGCTCAGGCGGACCGTCTTGAGCGCCACCCGCGCGCCGCTCGCGCGATCGCGCGCCTCGTACACGACCCCCATGCCGCCGGAGCCGAGACGGCGCAGCACCGAGAATCGGCCGAACGAGTCGATGTCGGCGCTGAGATCGGACGGGTTCCCCACGAGAGATCGACGGTATCCCGATTCGCCGGTCTACGGAACAGCTACGCTCGCGTGTGCAGACCCGCGCCATGCCGATCGTCCGATTCGCGTTCAAGCAGCCCGCCGAGGCCGTCTACCGGTTCGTCACCGACCCGGAGGCGGTCAGGTCGCGCTCGGTGTCGTTCGGCGAACGAGACGTACGCGTCGAGAAGCGCGGCGACACGCTCACCAACACCCGCCTCGTCGAGGCCGAGATCCCCGCCTTCGCCAAGAAGCTGTTCAGCCCGACCAACACCGTCACCGACACCAAGGTGTGGGATCCCTCGAAGCGGACGGCGCGCTTCGAGGTCGACGTGAAGGGCGTGCCGATCAAGGTCTCCGGCACCATCGCGATCGTGCAGAGCGGCGCGGGGTGCGACTACGTCGTCGACTACAAGGTGACGTGCAAGGTCCCGCTCATCGGCGGCAAGCTGGAGTCCTTCGCCAGCGCGTCGACCGAGAAGGGGATCCGCCAGGAGCTGGAGTACAACCAGCGTCAACTCGATCAGAGCTAACCGCACACGACGGGGCCGCGCGCGTAAGCGCGCGGTTGCCCAAAAGATCACCCGGACGCATCATCGACCAATGCGTCGCATCCTCGGGCCCGCCCTCTTCACGCTCGCCCTCGTCACCGCAGCGCCGGCCCGCGCCGACGTGGTCCCGCCCGAGGTCACCGCCTGCTCGGGCAAAGAGATCGGCGCAGCATGCTCGCAGCCCGACTCGGTCGCCGGAGCATGCGCCAAGGGCACGTGCTCGAAGCTCGACTATTCGCGCTGGGATCGCGACGCCATGAGCTCGCCGCCGACGATGCAATACGAATGCGTGAAGTGCGTCGCCGGCACGCCGCAGACCACCGCGCCCGCCTCCGGTGGTGGATGCGCGCTCGTCGCACGCCGCGCCGGGCCGTGGGCGCTCGCAGCCGTGCCCGCGCTCGTCCTCGCTGTCCTCGGTCGTCGCCGCGGCCGTCGATGATCTCGGGGCCTCCGCTCCTGGTCGCGCCGGCCGTCGCGCTCGACCGCGCGCGCGCGGCCGTGCTGTCCGCCCTCGGACGCTCCCTCGCGCCATGGTTCCGCGACCGCGAGCGCCGTGTCGCGTGGACCGGCACGCTCTCGGTCGCGTTCGCGCTGGTGCTCACGCTCGTCGCGCCCGGTGCGCTGCTCGCGTGGGGACCGCTCGTCCTCGGAGTCCCCCACCTGCTCGCCGACGGCCGCTACCTCGTCATCCGACGAGGATTGCTCGCGCGGCCGTGGGTGCTCGCGCTGGTGCTCGGACCGGCGGCGGCGACCTGGTTCGGGGGTGGTGCGGCCGTCGGGCTCCTGGCCCTCGTCGGCGCCGGCCTCTCGGCGCGCGCTTCGACGCGCGCTCGTTGCACCGTCGTCGCCCTCGGCGTCCTCGCCGCGCTCGCCGCCGGCAAGCTCGGTCGCACGGCGGACGTCGCGCTCGCGCACCTCCACAACCTCGTGGCGATGGCACTCTGGCTCGGCTGGCGCGCGCGTCGCGGGCACGCGCACCTGGCCGTCGTGGCCGCGTTCGTGGGCGCGTCGGCGGCGATTCTCTCCGGTGTCCTCGATCCGATCGCCGCGGGCGCGCTGTTGTCTTCGGAGCGTGTCAACGAGCTGATTCCCCAGCTCTCGGTCGGCAACGATCCGGTGCTCGCCGTGCGCATGACCTTGTTCTTCGCCTTCGCGCAGTCGGTGCACTACGGCGTGTGGCTGCGCCTGATCCCCGACGAGGACCGGGAGCGGACCGCGCCGCGCCCGTTCGCGCGCAGCCTCGAGGCGCTGGCGCGCGATGTCTCGTGGCCGGTCGTGTCGCTCGTCGCGCTGCTCGCGGCCGCGCTCCTCGCGTGGGGCGCGGTCGACGCCCACGCCGCGCGCGACGGCTACCTGCGGCTCGCCTCGTTCCACGGCCCCATGGAGCTCGGCCTCTTTCTGCTCCTCCTCGTCGAGAAGCCGTGAGCGCCGCCGCCTGGGCGCGCGCCTTCGCGTTCACGCAGCTCGTCGAGGTCCCGATCTATCGCTACGGCCTGCGGGCGCCGTGGTGGCGGGCATTCGGGGCCAGCGCCATCACGCATCCCATCGTCTGGCTCGTCGTCGTCGAGAGCGGGTGGTCCGCCTCGTGGAGCGTTCGCGTCGCGAGCGCGGAGGCGTTCGCGATCGCCGTCGAGGCGGTGTGGTTCGGTGTCACGTGGGGGGCGCGGCGCGGCCTGCTGTGGTCGGTGATCGCCAACGCGACGAGCTTTGGACTGGGGCTGCTGTCGTATCGGTGGTTTGGGTAGTCGGCGCGCGGGCGACCATGTGGCGCAACCGGCGCAGCGTCTTCGTCGACCCATCCTCATGAACACCGCTCGTCTGCTTCGCGCCATGCGTTTCAGCTCGTGGCTGATCCTCGCTTCGACCTCGCTTCTCCCCGCATGCGGCAGCGACCCCGGAACAGTCGCCGGAGCCACCCCCGACTCGGAGACCCCCGACACCGCCGACGCCGTGATCCTCGAGGATTCCCCTGTTGGTGACTCAGCGACGCCCCAAGCCGAGGGCGGAGACACCGCTCCGAGCGAGACGCCCTCACCAACGGTCGGAGAATGCGATCCCACCGCGCCGGCGACGAAGCCCTCTCTGCTCTTCACCGAAGAGGTCGGGCGAACCGGCCACGGCCTCGTTGCGACGCCCGATCGATTGTTGTTTGTCGCTGCCGACTGGTCTTCCGGGGCCGATCGCGTGCGGCTGCTCAAGACCGAGCCCTCGTCGGCGACGACGTTGGCGAGCATGCCGCGGATCGACCGCGTCGAGACGAACGGCACGGCTATCGTGTGGTTCGAGCAAAAGGAAGCGGTATGGGAGTCGGACTTCGGCGGCGCGTTTCCGCGGCCCTACACGCCGAGCCATCCCATGGGAATCGCGATCCATGGACCGCATGTCTTCTGGACCGAAGAAGGACTCGCAGCCGACAACCGTGACGGTCGGATCAAGGAAGCGCGCCTTGGCCCGCCTGGATCGAGCGGCAAAGTCCTCGCAGTGGGTCCAGCCGGCAAGGCCATCGCGGCCGACGCCGACAACGTCTACGCGGTGACCGATTACCGCCCCTCGCTGATGCCCTCAGAGCATGTGGTCGTGAAGGTTCCACGCACCGGGGAGCTGCCGACCGAGCTCGCGAGCAGAACCAACTCGTGGCACCAGGAGATCGCGCTGTCGTCGGGAACGATCGTGGTCCTACTCGACGGACCCGCTCCCGAAATCCTCGCTGTGAGCTCGACCGGCGCCGTGAGCACCCTGGCGAAACCGCCCGCGGGTTCCCGACCGAGGTCCCTCCACGCTCGCGGAGGCAACGCGTACTGGGCGGAGGGGAACGCGATCCGGCGCGCGCCACTCGACGGAAAGGGTCCCGCGTCCACGTTCTGGTCCGGCTCGTGCGAGCCGGCGTCCGTCGCCGTCAACGACACCGCGGTGTTCTGGCTGACCACCACACTCGGTTCTTCGCGCGCGCCGTTCTGCTCGTCGAAGGGGACGCCGAGATGTACCTCGTACCCCGAATCGCTGCGTTCCTCGACCATGACCTCGACGCGTTGGGGATCTCGGTTTGCTCAGTCGCAGGCACGAACTTCACGCCGCACGTCAAGCTGCTGCACAAGCTCGACGTCCCCTTCGCCGTCCTCACGGATCTCGACGAGGACGACGAGGGAACGAATCTCGGCGAAAAGCGAGTGGTCTCGCTGCTGCAGCACGTGATGCCCCACGAACAGTACGACGGAGCGAACTTCCGCGAACGGCTCGACCTTGCTCGCGCGTTCGGACTTTTCCTTGGTACGTCGACGTTCGAGTTAGACCTCGTGCGATCGGGTCGCGCCGTTAGCATGTCCTATGCGCTCCAATCGCTCGTCGGAAGCAATGCAGCCAAGGCGCGCGCAGCGTCCTGGCACCAAGCGAAGAAGGTCGAGGCCGCTGACGAGGAACGTTTCCTGGCGGACATCGAGAGCGTGGGAAAAGGCCGATACGCGCAGCGGCTCGCCTCGGTGATGCGGCGCAGTAGGGCCGACGGGCCCTTCGCACAGGGGCCGCGCTACGTCGTCGATGCCATTCGCTTCCTCGTGGAGCGATGTCGGCCTTGACCGGGTACGAATCCGCCGTCGCGGAGCTGCGCAACAACGAGGAGCAGTGGCGCGCGTTTGAGTCGCAAGGTCACTGCGTCACCCTCGCCGGTCCGGGCAGCGGGAAGACCAAGGTCCTGACGACGAAGATGGCTCGCATCCTTCGGGAAGACGTGCGTGAGCCACGTGGCGTCGCGTGCGTGACGTACAACAACGAATGCGCGCGGGAGCTTGTCCGTCGGCTGCACCGCCTGGGAGTCGCGGATCGGCCGAACGTCTTCGTGGGTACCCTCCATCGATTCTGCCTCCGCTTCGTGCTGCGTCCCCTTGCCACTCACCTGGGGATCGATGTGCCGCGTCCGATCAGGGTGGCGTCGGAAGCGGAGCGAGGTAGCGCACTCGACGCGGCCGTCCGCGAGATCGGGGTCTACGCGAGGGACTTCAAGAGCACGTTCGTTCCGTTCCGTCGCAACGCACTGACGCGAGAGGATGGTCGCGAAGGATGGGAGCCGGGCGACCGGGGTCTCACCGACGTCTGCCTTGCCTACGAGCGCCGCCTGCGGGCGATCGGCTCTATCGACTTCGACGACATCGTCTTGCTTTCGGTACGAGCCATCGAACGGAGCGCAATCGCACGACAGTGTCTGCGCGCCCGCTTTCCGGTTCTCTTCGTCGACGAATACCAAGACCTCGGGCTTCCACTTCATCGCCTCGTCAACGTCCTCGCGTTCGGCGGAGGCGTGCGGCTCTTCGCCGTCGGTGATCCTGACCAGTCGATCTATGGTTTTGCAGGAGCGAGGCCGAGCCTGCTCCATGAACTGTCGCAGCGCGATGAAGTCGAGCGGGTAGAACTGCGAACGAACTACCGCAGCGGCCGTCGCATTGTCGCGGCGTCTGAGCATGCCCTCGGCGTCGAGCGGCGCTTCCGTGCCGAGTCGCCCGAAGACGGAGAGGTCGTGATCACGGCATGCCCCGATGGCCTCGACGCGCAGGTCGCGCACGCGGTGGGCACGCTCATTCCGAACGCCCGTCGCGTTGGCAAGAGGTTCGGCGACATCGCACTGCTCTATCCGACGCAGCAGGAGGGGGATGCGTTGGAGCGAGCGCTTCGCGACGCCGCGATCCCCTATGTGCGCCTCGATAAAGGTGCCGGGTATCGGCGCACGCCCACCGTTCAGTGGATCGAGGAGTTGGCGGCTTGGTGTTGCGGTGGTTGGAAGGACGGCACGCCGCCCGTGAGCCGACTCATGAGGACGTGGGCCGAGCTTCTATCCCTGGCCACCGACCAGGAGGCGTTCGCCGCACGGAGGGCGCTCGTGCGCTTCGCCTTCTCCAACAGGAACCCGTCGGGCGCAGCGAATACGTGGCTGCAACGCTTGCGAGAAGAGGTTCTCGCCTCGCGCCTCTCGCTGCTGGATCAAGACGAACAGGATGCGGTGGCCGAGTTGTTCGCCGCGTGCTCCCTCGAAGGCAATCTCGCCGGACTCGACATCGGTATGTTCGCCGGGAAGTCGGGCTCTCCGGACCATGTCGTCCTGATGAACTTGCATACGTCGAAAGGCACTGAGTTCAGCACAGTCGTGCTTGTCGGCATGGATGACGGCCGAATGCCTATCTATCTCGCGCAGACCGCGGACGCGGTGGCGGAGCAGCGGCGCCTCTTCTTCGTCGGGGTCAGTCGCGCGAAACACGCCGTTCACCTTCTGTACTCCGGATGGACGAAGAATCAGTACGGACGCCGATACGATCTGGGACCGAGCCCTTTCGTCGTTGAACTCGAACGAAAGCTGGGGCCCGCTGCTTAGAATTGCCGCCACCCGGCGGCGCCTGGTGCGAGCGCTTCGACAAGCGCTCGCACCCTGCGCTGCGTAGCGCGCTTCGCGGCGGTGAACGATGTGCAGCACGTTCCGTTCGTGACGGTGGGAGATGGATCGGGACACGCTGACCGGCATAGCGCCGGCGTGAGCGCGAGCACCTGCATCGCCTACCTCCGCGTCAGCACCTCGGGCCAGGTTACCGACGGTGACGGGCTCGGGATCCAGCGCGAGAAGATCGAGGCGTGGCGCCGATTCGCGGGGCTTGCCGAAATCGAGGTGCACGAGGACGCGGGGATCTCCGGCGCCAGCACCGAGAACCGCCCCGGCTTCCGCGGAGCCATCCGGCGCGCCCTCGAACTCGGCGAGCGTGGCTGCTTGGTCGTGTACAAGCTCGACAGGCTCGGGCGCAGCGCGCTCGACGTGCAAGAGACGCTCGGAGTGCTGCTCCACGCGGGTGTGCGCGTCGTATCGGTCGTTGACGGCATCGACAGCGCCAGCGGGATGGGGGCCGTCCTGTTGAAGCTCCTGACCTCGATCCTCGCGAGCTTCGCGGAGCTGGAGAAGGAGACGATTCGATCCCGTCTGCTCGACGGACGCCGTCGCGCTGACAACCTCGATCGCGTGTACGCGAGTGAGCCTCGCTACGGGCGGCGTGTCGTCGATCCCGAGCAGGGGTTGCTTGCGGTAGATCCTGACGAGCTGCGCGCCATCGCACGGATGCGTGAGCTGCGCGAGTCCGGCGCCTCGTACCGATCGATCGCGCGGACCCTCACCGCCGAGGGCTACCGGCCGCGTCGTGCGACGGCGTGGTCCGACGTGGTGGTCCGCACCGCGCTCACCGGCAAGCGGTCCAAGCGGCGGTCGGCGGGAACGGCGCGATTCGAGCGCGCGAAGGCTGCGCTCCTCGCCGACCCTGCCGACAACGAGCCACCGCGTGCGAAGAGGGCAGCGTGACGCGCAGGCGCAAGCGGCGTGGCCCGTCGCTCGACACGCTCGTGCGAGCCCCCTCGATGCTCGGAATCTGGATCGACGAGCGGCTCCCGCGTGATCGGATGCGCGAGTTGCCATACACGAGGTCGGTTGAGGTGGCGGCCTCGTTCATCGGACGGCACGAAGTGCAGATCGCGAGCGCAATCGGGGTTGCTCGCGACCGCTTCGGCGACGACGCGGAGCTGGATGACGTGTTCGAGATTCTCCGTGCACCCGTCGTCGCGTTCGTCGCGGACCATCTCCGATGCTCGCTGCTCGATCGACCGCGGCCGCCCTGGTGACCAGATGCCGCGGCCATGCACCTGCCGCGCGGAGCGCCGTCACTCTCGGTGCACCTCGTCGATCGCAACGGCCGCGTCAGACAGGTAGCGCGAGCGGCGCGTCCATTCGAGCCGGCCGAACACGAGTTCGTTTGCTTCGGTGAAGATCCCGCCAAGGACATCCTCTGCAAGGGTCGACGTGAGACGCGACACGGCCCTCGTCGGAAGATTCGGGGCAGCCCCGAGGCGCATGTGGAACAAGCCGGGATGGGTTCGGTCGACGCCCTTGCAAAGTGCGGCGTCGACGTTCAGACGCGGAAGACAGTTAAACCCCTCACCACGCATGAAGGCGGCGAGCAACGCCTCTCCCTCGATTGCTTCCGGCGGATTGCCCCACCGACCAATGGTCATCCGATGCACCGCAAGGGTGCTCCGCTGATGGTTCGTCCGTCGTTCGTATCCGAGCGCCGCGAACGCGTCCTCCGCGCCCAGGGAGTCGACCAAGTTGAGCCTGAAATCATCCGTTCGAACGAAGTCGGGCCAGCGAACGCTTGCGAACGAGGGCACTACCCTCGCGACCTCCGTACGAAACTCTGCGAATCTTTCGCGCAACGCAAAGCGCTGGCGTCGGCCAGCGCCCGACTCGACAGGCACGACCGCGTTGCCACCGACGCAGAGCACGGTGTCGATCGCGATCTGTCGGCCGCTCGACCAACCGAATAGGATCAGGTCGCCAAGCGCGACCTCGCCGGGCAACTCTCGCGGAAGCTGTCGCTGTTCCTTCACGTCGAACACGCGCTGAGAATCTTCTCCTCCGACCTTGCAGAAGGTTAGGAACCACGGGATGCGCTCCGAGAGCACGTTGGGATCGACGTTCGATGCGGTTCGGTCCGGTCCGAGACCATCCACGTGGACGATCCGATCGCTGGCGACTTCACGCGCGAAGCGCGCGCTCACGCGGCGGAGCGCCGCGGCTCGCACGGCGAAAGGATAGCGCCCCGGCGTATGCGGCCCACGTTCGGCTGGATGCGGAAAGAAGAACACCTGCATCGCTCGGAGAGGCTACATGTGCCGCCACGGCAGTGAGCACTTCCGCGAGCGCGACGAGGGACGAGCAGCGCCCTCCGCCGTCCAGAGAAAGGAAGACAACCCCGAGAAAAGGTGGACCGCCGCGCCATGGAGCCCGATCCCACGGAGAGTGCACGCGCAGTGCCGCGATGTGCGACGCCCTTTGTCGCATCGCGCGACGAGTGCCGGCCAGGGGCGTGGACGCTGACGCGCGCGGGGGTACGATCCCGGCGATGAGCTACGACGCGAACCTGACCCCGCTGTTCCGCTCGTGCGACAACGGTGAGCTGGATCCGATCGTTCAGTACATCCTCAAGGCGAGCACGAATCTCCTCGACGTTGACGAGCAGTACAAGCGTGCGCAGGGCGACCATCAGAGCTACGTCAGCGTCATCGTCCGCGAGATCCGCGACTTCGGCGGCAATTCACTCGTGAACGTCTTCCGCGGCGACGGCGTCGAGTACGCGGAGATCGCCCGAGACGTCGCCGACAAAATCGACGCCGAGTACGGGGAGCACGACGCCGTCGAGGAGGTCGAACGCAAGGTGCTCATGAAGATCTTCTCGGACAGCGTGGACCGGATGACGCCCGAGGAACGCCGGGATCTGGAAGAGGAGTTCCGACGCGCTGGCGCGAAGAACGTGAGCTTCAGCTCGGGGGTGCCTGCCGGCGTCGCCATGGCGCAGCTCGGCGTCCAGATGACGGGCTTCATGGCCTACCGTGTCGCAGTGATCGTGGCGAACGCCATCGCCAAGGCGATCCTCGGGCAAGGTCTGTCGTTCGCCGCGAACGCGGCGCTCACACGCGCCATCGCGATTGCCGCAGGCCCCGTCGGCTGGGTCGTCAGCGGACTATGGACGGCGATCGATCTCGCTGGTCCGGCCTACCGTGTGACGATTCCCGTGGTCTGCCACATCGCCTTTCTCCGGCAAAAGAAGCAGTTCGAGGCGATCGGCAACTCGTGACGGCGAGCACCGTCTCCGTCCTGTTCGATCTCCCGCAGCGCATCATCGCTGGGCTCGGCGATGGCTCTATGTTGCGTCGCGGCGGCGTCATCCAGTGGGCCACCGGAGCGGACAAGGGAGGGGTCGTGGCCTGGCTCCGTGAATCGCCCAGTTTGGTCGAGCGCCAAGCGGTCGGCGCACCGCTCCCCGCGACAGTCGCACAACAAATGTCTGCAGCCCGCATCGCGACCGGTGCGATTCTGGGAGTCCAAGTGCTGAACCTCGGGGTGACCGTCGCCGGCTTCGCCTACGTAGCTGCGCGACTGCGAGCCCTCGATGCAAAGCTGTCCGCAGTCGCCGGAGAGATCGCGGCGACGCGTGACGACATTCGCTGGCTCGATCGCCGGCAGGATGCGTCTGCGCTCGCGAAGGCAACTGCGGCCCTCGACAGCGCGCACTGGGCGGAACGGACTGGTCGGATGGAGGAGCTAGCCCACTCACGCGCGGGCCTCGTCGAGGCCGAGCACCACTTTGCTGCGCTCATCGCCGCAGCGTCCGAGACGGGGCGGGCCTACGCACACGCCCCGGCGTTCGGCGGGTACTTCGCGATGCGTGCCCTCACCGGGATCGCGCGCGTCCACGTCGAGACAGTCCTCGATGACGCCGATTCAGGACACGAGGCGGTTCAGCGGCTTGCGCAGGCGTTGGCGCGCGACCACGAGACGTTCGTCAGACCGCTGGTCGAGTTCGGTGCTGCAGCTCCGGCCCTGGTGAGGCTGACGGCTGACCAACGAGGCAGCCTTACGGAGGTTGCGTCGGGGGTCCGCGAGACGGTGGACCGTGTTGTCTCCACCGAGACGGAGCTGCGGTACTGCGTGCAACGCGGCATCGACTACGCGAGCTGGCGTGCTCTTGGGAGTAAGAGCGACGAGCCGTCCCTGGTAGTTCTTGAGCCAACGTCACGCGCGACGTAGCGCACCACACCGTTTCGATGAGCGGTTGTGCGACGACCAGTCCGAAAGCTCGGGCGCCTCCCTGCTCGCGCGTCGTGGTAGACCGGTTCCATGCCGATGCCGCGCCGCCCGCACCGGGCCTCGCCCGATGAGATCAAGATCACCCGTGAGGGCGAGTACGCGCTCATCGCCTACGCCGACGACACAATCGCCACCACGCGGTTCCAACTCGGCGCCGAGAAGCTCGCGGCGATGACCGATCAGGAGATCATTGACGTCTGGAACGAGCACATCGATGGCCGCGACGCGGTGATGGCCGAGTACGAGCACGTGGCCGTCGAGGTGCCGCCCGGCAGACCGCAGGTCGAGTTCTTCGCCAAGGGCAACCAGTGGGTTCCCCGCGGGGACGTCCTGCGCTGCATCGTCATGGGTACGAGCGGCGAGGACGACGAACCCTTCATCACCATCGACGATCGCGACTTCACCCCTATGGAGTTCGCGAGGATGCTCAGCACCTTCGGCGGCTGGGGCATGCGCATCGTCTTCGTGCCTGATGACGAGCTGCACGAGGAGCCCGAGATCGAGGTGAGGGAACCGGATCCCCGAGGAAGGTAGGATCGGCGCGAGTCAGTCGAGCCAACAATGCAGACCGACCTTTCGTCGAAGCCGATCGTCACGACCCTCTCCGACTCCGACCGGCGTGCGCTGGCACACCTTCTTCGCGCGGCAGACGGACGGATCCGTCTGCCGTCGCTCGGGGCTTACGAGGCCATGAGCGCCGACGACCTCTGGTTCGCGATCGTTTCGCAGGTGTGCGTGATGGGTTCGTCCCGAGGCATGGAGGCGATCGTGCGAGACCCCGCGCGCAGGGCGTCGTTCGGCGACGCTATCCGGCCGGCTGCATTGCGGCGACACCGATCGGCGACGAGCCGTCTCGCGAAGGTGCTCGCCGAGTCCAAGGCGACTCGGTTCCCCACGAAGGCCGCGACGACCCTCGCTGGTCTGCTCGACACAGCGACGATCTTCGCCGGCGACCGTCTCACGCTTCTCGATGCGCTGTCGACGGAGGGGGCACCCGACTTGGTGCGCGGCGAACTTCGGCTGCGATGCCGGGCGTTCAACATGAAGAGCGCATCCGACTTCATGATCAACGTCGGCTTGTCACACGACGTGATCGCGCTCGACACGCGGGTGGTCGGTGCGCTGCGTCGATACTTCGGGTTCAACCTCCCGGTTGGCGTCGTGCAGTCGAAACGCGCCGTGTACCTCAGCGTCGAGGGCACGCTTCGCGATGCGTGCGTCGAACTCGGGGTTCCCCTCGCCCAGCTCGATCGTGCCATCTTCCAGCTCGCAGGGCGGACTGCTCTCGATTTCGTGATGGATGCCCGGTAGCCGGCTGGGCGCGTCCGCGGCCATCTGCCGGATCGCGGTGGCGCATCGGCGGGGCGCGGTTGAGCTGCGTGGCGGCCGTCCTGGCCCCCGTGGCCCCCGAGTTGCGCCTCCCCTCGCTCGCGAGACGCCTTACGTCGGTCCTGTCCCAATGGAGGGACGAAGGAGACCACGATGAGCAATAAGCAGCACTCCCCGAACGACCAGCGCGCGATCGTCAAGAACCCGAACAACCCGGCGTACTCCGCGGATCGCGCGAACCGGATTGAGCAGGGACACCCGAACCCGCCGCCGGCTCCGACGCCTTCGCAGCCGTCGGGCGAGAAGGGCAAGGGCCGATGAAGGAAGCGGGTGGCGGGCGTCAGGCGTTCCGGAACGCGGTGCCCATACGCACGCCACCCGCGCATGTCGCACGCGGGCGCCTCCCCACGGGGATGGAGGCGCTGGCGTGGGTGGCGAGCGCGCTGCGCCTGTCCGAGGTCCGCGGCGGCACGGCCGGCTTCTCCGAGCGGACAGCGAAGCGCATCGCGAGTGGAAACGCTCTGGTTTCTGCCGACAAGATCACGGCGCTGCTCGTTGACCTGGTTCGCTTCGCCCTCGGGCCGTACCTGAAGTCGCGCGGCCTAACGGACCAAGAGGTCGCCGCACACGAACATCTATTCTTGGCGGCTATCGAAGGCGCGCTGGCTCTGTGGGATCGCTTCGCAGCGATCCGCAACGCCGCCGAGGCCGAGGAGCGTCACGGAATCGACGTGATGATCGGCGCGCTCGTGGTCCAGGATCTTCTGCTTCGGGTGGCGGCGCTCAACATCGCGCACGCCCGAACACTCCCGGTTCTGCGCCACGCGCTTCGGTGGGATGGCCCAGGTGTCTCCGGCGCTCTGCGCGATCTTCGCGCACGGGCTGCGCGAAAGGCATCTGACGCGTCACTCGCCAAGGCCGCGCGCATCTCGTCCAACGCGCTACGCGCATGCCGGGACGGGGTGGAGGTACCCAGCGAGCGCACGCTCATGCGATTGGCGAAGGCTCTCGCTGCACTGGGCATTGATGGTGCGTCCAGTGAGGCGGAGGTTCTGTTCGAGTTGCGCGTCGCGAGCCTGCTCGCGAAGAGCCACGTGGCCGCGGCCCGGTTGCTCACGGACGATCGCGTTAACTTCCACGCCGGCACGCTCCGCTTCCTGATGTCCGATCTTCGGCGCTACGACGCGCGCGAGCTGGCCGTGGTGGTCGCGGTGGGCACCGATTGGCCCCGCTGGCGCGAGGTTCACCACCGCATGTCGATGGCCATCGCGCATTGGCTTGGTGCCGGACTCCTCGAACGTGAACGGCGACGGATGCAGGAGTTCCTCACGCTTCCGGATCGTCCCGACGCTCAAGCACGGTGGCTCGCGGACGACATGGAGCAGCTCGCTGCGACGACACGAGCGTCGATCACCACGTGCCCAGGTTGGGAGCGGACGGCGGGCGCCGAGCTTGTGCGTTGGACGGAGGACATGCGGGACCTCTTCGAGGCTGTCGCGGACGGCCGGCCAGCACCCGCGGGTCATCACTTCGGAGACACCTTCGAGGCCAAGTGCCTCGTCGATCGCGCGATAGCTCCGTGGGAGCGACATTCCCCTGAGCAGAAGCAGCGCCTCCTATTCGCGGCGGTGGAGCGCGATCCCGCGTGTGCCTATGCGCGGTACCACTTGGGCCTGTTCCTCACATCGGAAGCGAAGCGTGTCCACGAGGCGATCGTGCACCTGCGTGCGGCTGTCGCGGTCGACGAGGACTATGACGAAGCCCGCGAGTTACTGGTTTCAGCCCTGCTCGGCGCAGACCGGCGTGAGGAGGCGTTGCAGGAGATCGCCACCATCGAGCGCCGCAGTGGCATCACGATCGTGACTCTCGACTTCCGCGGCCAACTCTTTCTGCTCGCGAAGCAGTACGAGGAGGCGCGCGTGTGCTTCGAGAAGGTGCTCGTCCTCGACGATCGCGACGTGCGCGGGCACCAGGGCATGGCGGAAGTGCTGGACGCGCTCGGTGACCGTGCGGGCTCACGGCGGCACGCACAGGCTGCAAGTATGTACGCGGGCTTGAGGCCACCTCGCGTGAGTACGCCGAGACGATGACAGCCGCCGCACGCCGGGCGCGACACAGGAACGCTGCCCGCTAAGCCTCTGCTCGGATTCCGCTCCGCCGTGCGAACATCGGCTCAATGCGCCGCTGCACCCGTGCCGTCGTCCTTGCCGCCGCCGTCATCACGTTGCTCGGCTGCCCAGCGGCGCCTCAGGGTCGGGGTGGTGTGAGAGCCGCCGGTATCTCCTCGACGTGCGCGAACCGAACGGGGGGAGCAGAGATCGAGATCAAGGTGAACGACCAGACCTTTCGGTTCTGGTCAGTGAACTCGGCCTTCATCGAGAAGGCCATCGCGCTGCGGGACGCGAAGAAGTCTGCGACGATCATGTTCAAGCAGATCGTCGACGGAGCCGACTGCGACCCGCAGTGGACGTTCCACATCAACCCCGCAGAAATGGACTGGCCGCACTTCACGACGGAGGTCTGCGACGGCCGGCCGTCGGACATCGAGGGCGACAAGAAGCATTGGATCAACGATGTGAAGCGCTGGTGCCCGTGGACTTCGTTCGTCACCGAGGTCACCGATCGACGCGGCAAGTGAACGACGCGACGTACGCGGGCCGCTGCGGCTGAATCGTCGGACGGCCGAGCGGCATCGATCACCCGTCGCGAGCGGGGTCGCCCCGTGCCGTCGTCGTGCGCCCGCCCGAGAGTCTGAAATCCGGGCGATAAACATAGTCGGCCGCCGCGACTGGGCATACGGCGAGACCTCATGCTGCGTGTGGAGATCGCGCCGTCAACGCTCGTCATGGCCATACCCCCCCCCGGCTGATCCACTTCGGACCAAGGCTGGGTCGATCTCGCAAATTGTAGGTCGGACTTCTTCTGCCTCGACGAGCCGAACTCGCGCGATCACCCACGCGCGTGGTGGATCGCCGCGATGAACACGGCCACCTCCTCGGCCCCGAGGCCATCGGCTTGCGCTTCCGCGTGCCCGACGTGGAGCCACCTGCGTGCCTCCGGGAGGCGACCGGCTCGCGCTGCCAGCGCGGCAACGAGGTACGCCAGAAACGAACGGCTGGTGGTGACCAAGACCGTGGGCTGCCCATCGAGCGTCGTCGTGACCAACTCTGCGTACCAAGTGCGCGCGATGCGGAACGCGTCGTCGGCAAACTCGCGAGGCGCGGTGATTGCCTGCAGGCGTTCTGGGTCGAGGTGCAGGTCGGGCCGCGTGACGCCGAGTCGGCGGATCAGGTGCTCCGCTCGCCCACGATAGTCATCGTCCGTGAGTAGGCGGAGAAGAGTCACGAGCGCCATGTCCGTCACGCGTCCTCGGGCATGATCCTGATCTCGGCGTGGATCCTCGCGTGCTCGCCGTCGACCCGCAGATCGAGCGTGACGGCGCCGTGCATCACAGGAGTGTCGCCGCGGAAACCGACCATGTCGGCCTGGCCGGGCCACGATCCCGGCTCGAAGCGCACGCCATCGACGTCGACCCCGTGCCTTCGAAGCGCCTCGCGCACGTCCGACATGGCGAGCACCGGGCCGGTGATGTGGAATGGAATCACCTCGCGCGCCGCGACGAATCGCGCCGCGACTCGTTCGGCAAGCGGATCCTCTTCGCGATAATCCTCAGGCCCGAGCGTGTCGTCGAACCCCTGGAACATGGGGGTAGCCGGGCCATCGCGGAAGGGCGCATGTGCGGACGGAAGATCGCGGGTTCGTGCCATGCCTGTCGGCGCCGACAAGAGCTTTGTCGCCGCGGCAACGATCTCGCGCACGCGGTCGATCCATCGCAGGGCGCTAGTCGGCGGCACGCGGCCCCTGCTCTGGTGTCGAAACCGACGTGCCATGTGGGTAGTACGCCGGCAACGACCGGCCGATCCACGCGCTCACGAGCGTTGCTCGATGAGCCTCGCTCGCCCGTGCTGGCGGCCGATGCGCGGATGATCGAGGCGCGAAGGCAGCGCCTCCGAGAGGGATCCCACCGTGCGGAGACGGCGGTGTGGCGCGTCCAACGGATAGTCGCGTCGCCGGTCGCGGAACGAGACCGTCCCTCCACGATCGCTTCGGGCTGCGGGTTGAGGCGTGGATCGGGACGCCGCCGTCGGCATACCGGCGCGCGTGGACCGTGATCTTGAACGAGAACTAGCCATCGCCCGCGATCTCCACGCCCGACTCGTCCCGCGACTGGGCCGGCGTCGCCGCCGACGCCTGGGCGCCCGTGACGTGCTCGCAGTACTGAGCGCCGCGACGGACGATCCCGAAGCGCTCGCGGCGATCGAGCTGCGCTACCTGGTCGAGGAGCTACTCTCACGCGGGCGCCTTCCGGACGGGGCACCCGTAACGCACCACGATCTCGCCGCCGCCGGCCTGCACAGCGAGGACGGCGAGCAGTGATCAGGTGGTCGCGTGGGCGTGGAGCGCGGTCTGCTCAGGGAGCCCGTCGCCGCGCCGGTGGCAGCCTCAACGAGCAACTCGCCCCGGTTGGCGCGCAGGTGATCGAGCGTGTTTGCCAATCTGGCGAGATGACGGTTCGTGGGTATGTGTCACCTCCGCTGTGCGCGGATCGTCAACGCGCGTCACCCGCGAGCGCGCTGCTGCCGGCCGAGCGATGAACTATGCTGCTCGTCGTGGAACATCGGCCTCTCGATCTCTCGTTCGTCCGCGACGAGAGCCTGCGCCTAATCCTCGAACGCGACTGGGAGGAGATCGGAAAGTGCACTGAGGCAGGGTCGCACAAGGCCGTCCTCGTGCTCGCCGGCAGCGTGATCGAAGCGATTCTCGTCGACTACATGCTCGCGAACCCGCCGAGTTCGGCCAACGCACCGACCGTCGCGCAGATTCTGAAAATGGAACTCGGGCCGTTGATCCAACTCGCACAGCAGGAGCAGATCGTGAACGCTGACACGCGCGACATTGCCAACGTGCTGCGAGAGTTCCGCAACCTCATCCATCCGGGGCGAGAACTACGGTTGAAAGCGAAGATCGGCCCCGACCGCGCCGACATCGCGAAGGGCTTGGTTTGCCTCGTCGCGGAGGATCTTCGCGCGGCGTACGCGAAGATTCCGGGGCACACGGCGGATGAGGTGATCGAACAGATCGTTCGAGACCCGGCGAAGGTTCACGTCGCCGAGTACCTGGTGGAGAAGACCCACCCCCAAGAACGCGAGAAGCTGTTCCGGCTACTGCCCCAGCAAGTCGACGTCGAGCGGACTCGAATGCCCCAGGTTCTCGCCGCACTTCTGGCGGTCCATCGCGCGCTCAAGAGCGCCCTACCGCCAGTAGTGTTGCAGACCGAGGCGGCGAAGGTGGTCGCCGCGCTCAACGAGGGGCACGCCGCGCTTGTGAGATCGCTGCTCTTCTTCCGTGACGACCTGCAGCTCCTCGACGACAAGGACCGCACCGCCATCCTGGTGTACCTCCTCAGAAATATCGCAAACACCTCGTTGACGAGCGCGGCCTTCCATGCGGGCCTCGATCTGAAGTTCGTAGGCCGGTACATGACGCCGGAGCTGAGCGATCTCTTCAAAGAGATCATCGCCGAGCTGAGGCACCATCACGACGATCGATTCACCTTTCAAGCAATCGAGCAAGTCGCGGACTACATGGAGCCTAGCGTGATTCGTCCGATCTACGAGGCGCTGAAGGCCCAGGGAGCATACCGGCGAGTCTTGGAGGCCATCGATCAGGTCCCTTGATCTATGCCGCGTGCCCCATGCGCCGGCGATTTAAAGATGCGATGAGGCCCAAAGGGCTCCGCCCCGTTGATGCTACCGCTAACCGCCCGGCGGTCGCGCGACGCCATACGCCCGCCGGAGGCGCTGCACGCTCCTGACGGAGACGCCGAGCAGCTTGGCGAGTTCGTGGCTGTCGTCCGCCACCGCGTTGCGGAGCGTGTCGAAGCGGTAGCCCGCAGCGATACGCAGGGACTCGCTCGCCGGAAGCCTCGCCGCCGAGTACAGAACGCCGAACAGCCTCGGTGAGATCTTCGGTCGTTGCGCAGCCCGCCGTCGCACGCGCCCATCATACCCGCTGCGGGATCGCGTCATCGCGATACCTATGCCGCTGCGAGTGATGCGATCCACGTCTTGGTCGTGCGTCCCTAGGTCAGGTGGATCTCCAGCTCGCGCTAGCCGCCGATCAGCGTCCGCCCGAATGCCCAGCGGTGTCGAGGCCGGCTTGCTGTCGTCGCTGGCCCACCCTTCCTCGGCGTGGCTACCATCCGCGCGTGGACTTCACGGGAGCGACGGACTGGGCCGAGCGGGCGCTTGTCGGCATCGTGACCGATGACGACGGCCACATCGAAGGATCGTCCGGCGTGCTGGTTCGCCTGTCCGGTCGGGACTTTATCTTCACCGGTGGCCACTGCGTGCGGAAGTCCCGCAGCGCCCACCTTCCTGTGTTCCTCCAGTTCCCGGTGCCCGGTCTGGTCCTTCCTTCGCGCGCAAATCGCGCAGTCACGCGAATCGTGTCCCAGGACGAACCAGACGTGGCGGTTCTCGTGCTCAATCCCGAAGATCGTGTCCTCTGGCGCGGGTTCGAACCTGTCCTCGGCGACGAGATCATCGGCCCGAAGGACGCTGACGAGTCCCAGGACATCCTCGTGCTTCTTGGATTTCCCGCGGTACTGGCGAACGGGCAAATGCTGCGCGACGGAGCACCGGCGGTCGCGAGCGCGCCGATCATCGAGAACCGCGGTGTCGCTGCTCGGGCGACCTCGCTCGAAGTCGCAGCCGATGGGATCTTCGTCGACTACGGCCAGAAGCCCTACTTCGGGCAGGACGGCATGGCTGCGGAGGTACCCGACCCGGTCGGGATCAGCGGAGGCCCGCTCTTCGCCGTCAACGAGCGTCGTCGTGGTCTGCTCGGCCTCGCACGATCTATCGATCGCGAAAGGCACGTTCAACGCTTCGAGCCGATCGCGCACGCACTCCGCCTGCTCCTCGAACTCCACGAGGCCGACCTCAGCGCGGAGGTCGAACGGGTGCTTGCTCGGTTATAGGCATCCTGCGTAGGCAGCTCCACGTCCCATCGCACGTGATGTGCTGAACGACGTGGCCCCAACGTGGGATCGCGGGCGTTGGGGACTCGACAAGAGCGCGGAGCCCCGACGGGATGATCCGATCGGGGCTTCACGCCACTCGTCACGCCACTCGGTGAGGTGAGAAGGGGTATCTAGGGGTGACTCGCGGCTCGTTCAGCTCACCGAACCCCTATTTTTTGTGGGCGTTACAGGATTTGAACCTGTGACTTCAACCGTGTGAAGGTCGCCGGGACCCGTGACGCAGCGTGACTGCGCCGGAAATTCCCGAGCGATCCGTGACCGAGGGGTACCGGAGCGTCCATGCCGTTACGCCTTGGTGGTCTGCACGGTGGTCTGCATGCGCGCACCCGCGCGGGAACGGCGAGGTCCGAGATGGCGACGAAGTCGAGGCGTCGAACCAGCAAGAAGACGAAGGCGGGCGAGCGCCCGTGGAGGCACCCGTCGACGGGGCGGTTCCTGAAGAAGCGCACCCGGTCGCGAACGGGGAGGTTCGTGGCGGACGATGCGCGGCCGTCGCGGGCGAAGCGATCGCCGAAGAGAAGGACGCATACGAAGCGGACGTCGCGATCGCGTTGTCCCGGCGGATGCGGGCGCGCGCGGCCGTGTCCCCCGTGGGAGGGACGCCCGCGGTGATTCGTGCGCGATCGCTCGCTCATGTCCCGATGCTGGTCTTGGATCCCGGTCGCATGTCCTCGGGCAAGTCACGCTCGTTGATGGACCTTCGTCGTCGACCAATCCGAGCGCGCGGAATCGCGCCATCGCCTCGGCAACACGACGACCAGCGCGCGCCTGCAGGCGAGCGCGCCATGCGCCGACGGACGCGGGGTCGCGGAAGTCGACGCCCGCGATCGAGACGTCGGGCTCGTCGCGCAGGCACCGGGCCAACGCCAGCACCTCGAGCTGACGCTCCTCGTCGAGCTCCTGAACCGCCAGCAGTATCTCTTCGATGACGGTCACGTCCGCGATCGTAGCGCACGCCCACGACCTGCGCGTCTCTCGAACTTGGTCGTCAGGCTCCACGTTAGTGCCCGTATACTTCTCGCTCGGAGGGGCGATGGGTGCATACGCGAAGGCGTTCGGCGAATGGGCGAGGGCGACGTTGCAGGCGCGCGGACGGACGAACGCTGCCGCTCTCGTCGACGCATGGGAGCACATGACCAACACGCCGTACGTCGGCGACGTCGATTGGGACGCCGTCGACGACCTCGCACAGCGATACAACCACGAGTTGGACACCGCTTCCGCTTCGGGCGCGATGGCGGCGGCGCAGGCAGCTCGGGCCACGACGGACGAGGGACGCGAATTCGCGAACGAGTTCTTGCTGGCAGCGCGACGGCGGTACGCGGAGATCCTGCAAGAGGCCTCCCGCAGGTTCTGAATGGGTTCGGCCACGAGCTCGCGCCCATCAGGAGGGACTGGAATGGAGTGGACGCAACGCGGCGGCATCTTCGTCGCCACCGACGACGACGACGAGGTTGGGTTCGCGCAGGAGTTTCCTGACGGCAGCGCCGCTTACTGGCTGACGCGCGCGGGATCCGCCAAGCCGGCGCCAAACCTTCGCGTCGCGAAACAACGCGTCGAAGAGGCGATCGTTGGCCTCGTCCTCGATTCGTAGGACATCGAGCGCGCCAACCGCTCCACCTTGGTTGGCTGGGGCGATCGCCTCGGAGAGCGCGGCGGTGTGGCCGCCGACGGTGCACACGTCCCGTTCTCTGCGACTGGTTTGGCAGCCGGCTGTCGCTCAGGTCGCACAAGGGGGTTCTGCGTCGCCCGCGTCGCGGTATCCTCACGGTTCGGATGCCGTCGCCGTCAACGTCCTGTTCGACCCACCGATTGGCGGGTGCTGCCGCGGTCGTCGCCTGCGACGGCGGTCGCCTTGCTGCGGCGAACGTCGTGCCGTCGACGCCGCTGGTCCCGCCGTCGGCCGATCCGGACGAAACCAAGGTCTGCCTCTTCGGAAGGACGCGCACGCGATGACGGACGCGGCGAAACCTCATCAGGCGAGGTTCTCGGTTGACACGCACCTGTTTCGAGAACTTGGCGAGCTGCTCGTCGGCCGCGAGTCGACGGCGCTGATTGAGCTCGTCAAGAACGCGTATGACGCCGATGCGACAGAGGTAACGGTTTACGGCGAACATCTCGGCGACCAGCGACGTGGGGTGATCCGAATCGTAGACAACGGCAACGGCATGGACCCCGGAACGTTTCAGCGCGGCTTCCTTCGTGTCGCGGCGCGTATCAAAACCGACGGCGGGCGGAAGTCATCGCGGTACAAGCGTCGCTTTACCGGCGCGAAGGGCATCGGGCGGCTTGCCGCACACAAGCTCGCCCGCAAGATCGAGATTCAGTCGACGCCGTGGGGTAAACCGGGGCAGGCCATCATCGGCGTTGATGGCTTTATTGACTGGAACAAGGTCGAAGCGGTCGAGACGCTCGACGAGGTCGGCTCCGATGCCGTTTCAGCGTCGGCGCGGCCGGTGAAGAGGGGCGACCGCCACGGCACGACGTTGACGCTCACAGGACTGCGTCACACGTGGACGGACGCACAACGAGCACGTTTCCTAACCGAAGTCGAAGGCCTTCAAGCTCCGTCAATTCTCATTGGAGCTCTTCCGAAAGCAACCGTGACTTCAGGGGGCCTATTCGAAGCCCCGAAGATCGCGGATGCGCCCGCCGGCGATCCCGGTTTCAAGTTGAAGCTCGAAGGGGATTTCGAAGTCGGCGAGGGCTACTGGCCGGCCGTACTCGACGCTGCCAATTGGGTTCTTGAGATCGACGCCTCCGAAGATGGCGTTCGCTATGCGGTGTTTCCGACGAAGCGCATGGCCAAGGAGTTTCCGAGTGCTCGATCTCATCAGTTCTCGGAAGAGCATCCGGCGAAAGCCGTTGGGCCCTACTTTCACGCTCGACTACTCCTTCGCGAAGGCGCACCGTCAGGAGGTCGTGACGAGCGTGCGTGGTCGAACCGCGTCGCCGGTGTGCGCGTGTACATGGAGGGATTTCGCGTTCTTCCTTATGGGGAAGACGCCGACGACTGGCTGTATCTGTCGCGCGACTACAACGCGCGCGATCGAAAGTTGAGGTTCTTGGTCGGGTCGGTTGCGCCAGGCAAGCTCACCGAGGTCGAGGACGAAGGACTGCTCGGTCTTTCGAACAAGCACTTCGTCGGCGGCGTATTCTTGACGGTCAATCGCTCCGCAACCCTGGAGATGCTCGTGAATCGTGAGGGGTTTGTCCCTGATGCCTCATACGACACGATCGTCACTCTCGTCAGGCGAGGAATTGATCTGCTGACCCGCGTGCGCGCGGCCACGAAAGCAACAACGCCGTCGGTCGCGACGCGCCCCGCAACCTCCACCGGGGAGAAACCGGTGCGCGGCGGATCGCTAAAAGGAAAGGCCGAAGGATCACTGAACCGTCTTGCGAAACAAGCGGCCGAGCTCGAGAAGCTCGCCGAGACGGCCCCACACGCACTGAAGCAGACCTTGTTCGATGCGGCTGCCGAGATCGCGCATGCGACGGCTCTCTCTCGAGAGACTGTCCCCGCGAACACCATGGTTCTCGTCCTTGCCTCCGTGGGGACCCAGCTCGCCGCGTTCACGCACGAGGTGAACCGCCTGCTTGGGCTGTCCGGCGACCTTGAAGCGACGATCACCCGGCTGCGCGATCAAGACTTGCCGCCGAAGTTGAAGAACCACGTCGGTAAGGTCGCCGTTGCAGCGGCCGACCTACGGCGTGCGATCGAGCGACAGGCGTCATACTTGGTGGACGTTCTGACGCCGGATGCACGCCGCCGGCGCGTGCGCCTGAAGGTCCACGATACGTTGAATGCGACATGGAAGCTTGTCGCTACGGCGGCCGAACAACGCGACATCACGTTCAAGAACGAAGTAGATGAGGAAATCCGTACCCCGCCGATGTTTCGGGCCGAACTCATGGCCGTGTTCACGAATCTCCTCACGAATGCGGTGAAGGCGGCCGGCCACGGAGGGATTGTACGAGCGGTCGCTCACGCAGGTGACGGCGGGCTTCGCGTCCGCATCGAGAACACTGGTTCGCGTGTGGATCCCGCGGACGGAGAGCGCTGGTTTCGGCCCTTCGAATCGACAACGGTGCAGATCGATCCTGTGCTCGGCCAAGGTATGGGGCTCGGTCTTGGCATCACGCGCGACATTTTGGCTGAAGTCGGGGCGACTATAGCGTTTGTCCGACCGCGCAAGGGCGCCGCTGCCGCGCTCGAGATTTCGTTCGCCGAGGGCTCGGGATCATGACGACGCCGCAACTGCCGTTCATTCTCCACGTCGACGACGATCCGGACGACCTCACGACGTGGCTCGGTGCGGTAAGGGAGTCGGGACGTGTTGACATCGAAGTCGTACCGCCGGACGACGTCACGGCGGAGCACCTCCGACGAGCATCGCTCGTCCTCGTCGATTTCAGGATCGAGCATTGGCCGAGTCGGACGAAAGCCGCCGCACTGGCGCTCAAACCCGTCAATGGACTCGCACTTCTCTCCGTTCTTCAAGAGGCTGCATACGAACTCGATAAGGACCGGCCGCGCGCATTCGCGCTATTCACCGCCGTTGTGAGCGATGTTGCTAGAGGTTTGATCCCGAGGCCGTACATCGTCGCGCGCGCGCATAACCTCGAATGGGTGTTCGATAAGGCGGACGGCGACCTACCCGCCCGCGTCAGTCGCGTTGCCGAGCTCTCCGAAGCGATCCAGGGCCTTCCATCTCCTTGGCCCGGTGACTCGGCCGAACACGCCGGCCAAGCGCTCCGCCGCTGGCTGGGAATTCCCTCAGAGGCAGTCTGGGCCGAGGGCGCGTGGGACGGCGTGATGAGGTGTCGACCTCCGATGCACGAGTTCGCCGAGCATACGCATGGAATCGGCGTTCTTCGCTGGGCACTGCACCGAATCTGGCCATACCCAACATTCCTTATTGATGATGCTCATCTCGCTGCGCGTCTCCGCGTTGAGGCTCGCTCGCTCAGTTCCGAGCTCGCCGCAAATACCGATCTGCAGAAACTGCTAATGCCGGCCCAGTATGACGGCCCGCTCGCAGGGTTCCTCGGACGGCGGTGGTGGCGCGCGGCGGTCGAGAGCATCATCTTCAACACCACGCCAGACGACCCGGCGAACATAGCCGCGCTCCATGAACGCTTGAAAGCAGCCGCCCCAAAGCTCGCGCTTCTCGACGGCACTCACTTCCCCGTGCTCGATGGCAGATTCTGCACGCAGGAAGTGCTGGCGAGCGCGACCGAAGTCGTCGAGGTAGTTCCGGACGACTGGCCCCCGTTCGCCGATTCGGCTTGGGCGCTGCGGAGCGATCTTCCTGATAACCCCTCGCTGGCCGCGGTTGCGACCGGCGAGGAAGAGACCGGCTAATGGCGATCGAACAGGGGTTAGTATTTTCATTCAAAGACGTGCTCTTGGAGTGCGCGCTGATAAAGAGCTTTGCGCATCGGTTCCTCGACGCCACGACGATTTCGGCCATCGATGAGGCCCGCGGCACACTACAAACGATTCAGTCGCAGGCAGCTGCCGGCACCCTCACGAAGTGGAGCATTCCGGCCGATCGTCCGGTGCGCACCAAGTGGAGTGAAGGCGATAGCAAGCCTGCGAAAGGGAGCCAGCATCACATCCGCGGCGAGTTTTCGTTCGTGTGGCAGATTCGACCGTTGGACGAAGACAAGTACCGGGGCCGATCGCACTTCCTCCTCGATGGCCTGGCGTCGACCGTAATCAGCTTCGTTCCGAAGGGGATCGACAGAGAGGCGATCGCACAGTGGTCGGTCGACGTCGGTGACCACCAATCGCCTGGCGTCCACTTTCACGCGCAGGTGAAGCGGTTCGGTACCGCACCCTTCCCCGATTCGCTCGACGTTCCGAGACTGCCTGCGCTGCCAATGAGCCCCTTTCTGGTGCTCGAGTTCGCTATCGGCGAGCTTTTCCAGGACAAGTGGCGCGCTCACGCGGTGGCCGACACGACCGACGCGCGGCGATGGCGCGCGATCCAGGAGCCGCGCCTGCGGAGGTTCTTTGCGTGGCAGTTGGAGCGCCTGAAGGCGACATCTGTGGGCAGCCCTTGGATGGGGCTCAAGACAGGTCGGCCGCTTCCTGACCTGCTTCTCGAGGCCGGATGAGCCACCGGTTCGTTCCGCGCTCTTCAGTCGTCTTCACGCCCGCGCCCCTCGCCCAGGCGATGGTTGCCGCAGCGGGCGACCACGATGGGTGCCGTTGGCTTGACCCATGCGTCGGCGACGGCGCATTCGTTGCGGCCATCGCGCACCTCGGGGTGGCCAAGGAGCGCATTCTGGCCGTAGACATTGCCCCGCGGGCCGGCGCTCATGATTCGTTGGCGCTGGTCGAGCGAGGTACGGACTTCATCGACTGGGCGACGCGGCGGGTGGGCGCTGTCGACCGCGTCGTGATGAACCCACCGTACGTAGCGCTTAGCAGGCTTCGTGGCCGGATACTCAAGAACGCGCTCGAAGCTCGCTTGACGAGCGGGAAGAGTCTCCCGTTCAAGGCCAACTACTGGTGCGCCTTCGTCCTTCGTGCGGTCGAGTGTCTACGAACGGATGGTGTGCTCGTGGCCGTCCTGCCTGCCGCGTGGGACTTTGCGCGGTATGCCCGACTGGTGCGCGAGTCCATCTTCAGCTCGTTCCGCGATGTCACGGTTATCCGTTCGACGGCGCCCCTATTCCCCACCGTGCAGGACGGGTCCGTGGTCCTCGTGGCGCGAGGACGAGGTCACTCGCCCGCAGTCGTGCGGCGAATCGAGGTTTCTGATCATGAAGGTGCGACGCACGCCCTCCGCAGCCTCGCCGACGGCAAGGTTCCGTCCGGTGCCGTCCTCTTGCGCGGCTTGCCTGCGACCAGAACGGCGACGACGCGGCTGGATGACCTTATCGACATCAGAATCGGGGCGGTCACTGGCGATGCAAACTATTTCCTGCTGACCGACACGGAGCGCGAGGCGCTGAATCTCCCGCGGAGCGCTGTGAAGCCCGTCCTCTCGCGCAGCAGGCACCTAACGACCGCAGTGGTGAGCCGGAAGGCATGGGATGCGCTCCGGCAAGACGGCGCCCGCGTCTGGCTCTTTCGCCCTGTCGGATCGGCGCTCAGGCATCGAGCCGTAAAGAAGTACCTCACGCAGGGGAAGAAGGGCGGAGCGTGCAACACGTCGGGCTTCAAGATTCGGTCGCGGGAACCGTGGCATCGAACACCACTGCCAGGCCGCGTGGACGCCTTCCTTTCTGGGATGTCGAAACGCCTGCCGTTCCTTGTGCTCCGGGAAATGCCGGGACTGAGTGCGACGAATACGCTCTACGTGGTGTCGTTCCGAAATGCCGCCGGTAACAGCGAACGCGCGACCTTGGGGATCCTTCTCCTGTCGTCAGCGGTTCGTCGTGAACTCGCTCGTCACGCGCGCGTGTATGCCGATGGTCTGTTGAAGTTCGAACCGAGCGAGCTCGGAGGCATACAGGTGCCCGTCGTGCAGCCGCGACGAGACGCGATGTCCGTCTTCCGCAGAGCAACAGCACTGTTACTTGCGGGGAAAGAGCGAGAAGCGGAGGCGCTCGCCGACGCTTGGATCGCCGGCTCGGCGTCTGCGACGCCTGCCGCCTCTCACGGTTTCGTGCGGCCGATGACAGGAGAGTGCGGCGCCACCGGAAGAACAGCGGTCGTCGCGAGCGCGCGCCGCGCGTTGGGGTGATCAACCGTCCGCGCCGCCTGCAGCTCCCGCAGCAACGGCGTCGGCAGGCACGGCTCGAACTTCGACACCCGCGTCTCGTCGCCCGCAGCGAACTCGAACACGTCCTCGCGCGACGGCCGCTCGGCCCGCATCCACGACACCATCAACTCCCGGATCGCCGCCGAGCTTCGCGCCGCGTTCTCCCGGCAGGTGATGCTCGTATTGCGTGTGACCACCTTCCGACCGAGCTCGCGCTCGAACATCTTCGCGAGCAGCGCGTTCGCGGCGCCGCCGGCGAAGTTCCACCACGTGATCTCGCGGACGCTCTCGACGAACGGCGTCTCCTCGTTGCGAACGAAGCGGTGCTCTTCGCGCAGCGTCGTCATCGTCGACTGCGCCCTCTTCGACCACGCCGGGTCGACGTCGTCGCCGACGAGTACGCGACGCATCGCCTGACACAACGCGTACGAGAGGAACCGTGGCCCACCGCTCCACCGCGCCGCGCGCGCGTCCTTCGCTGGCCGCACGACGCACACGCCGCGCGGCCAGTCGACGTGCACGACCTCCCAGGGCTGGCCCGCGAGCGTGAATGCGGCGGGCGGCTCGCCACCGGTCAGCACCCGAAGGAAGTCCGCATCGACGGTCCCGACCTCGCGCGCATCCGCGGTCACCTTGATCAGGCGCGGCACGTCGAACACGGCATACAGTGCCTCGAAGTTCGCGCGCCCGTACAGTCGTTCGCCCTCCTCGCCGAGCCACAGCTTCCCGTCGTGATCGGCGAGGATGCTGCGGTTCAGCATGTGGTCGACGATCGATTCGCGGTCCTCGCGCGTGAGGTCCGCGAACGCCGTCGCGCCCTCGAGCCAGCCCCAGATGTCGCCGCGAACGATGCCTCCGCGGTCGATCGCGAGCGCGAGGATTTGGTGCGCGAGGATGTGGGCCGCGCGGCGCGACGGCTCGACGGGTTCTACCCACGACCGACGGTACAGATCGACGATCGCGGCCGCCTGCAGGACCGCGTTCTCGCTGGTGCATAGGAAGGTGCAGTTCGGCGACGCTCCGTCGCGCCTACCGGTGCGGCCCATGCGCTGGAGGAAGCTCGCGACGGTCGGAGGGCTGTCGATCTGGAGCACGTGATCGAGATCGCCGACGTCGATGCCGAGCTCGAGTGCGCTGGTCGCGACGATGACGCAGTCGCTTCCTTCCTGGAACGCACGCTCGGCGTCGGCGCGTTGTGACGCGGAGAGCGAGCCGTGCGTCACGAACGTGACGACGTCGATGCGGGCGAGGAGCTTGCCGAGCTCCTCCGCCTTCCTGCGGGAATCGACGAACACGAGGCGTTTACGACCAGGGTGCAGCGCGCGGATCACCTGCGCGGCGTTCTCGAGCCCGCCAACGTAGTCGATCGATAGGTCAGCTCTCTTCTTCGCGCCGCCGGGGTCGACGACGAAACCGTTCCGATGCGAGCTGCCCTGGACCCAACGCAGAATCTCGTCAGGGTTGCCCACGGTCGCTGAGAGACCGATCCGCTGCACGTCCCGGCCGCAGAACCGGACGAGCCGCTCGAGGATCGCGGACAGATGCGCGCCGCGATCATCAGCAGCAAACGCGTGCACTTCATCGATGACGACGGCCTGGAGTCCGCCGAACAGATCGCGTGACGGAACGCGTTTGCTCATCAACATCGCTTCGAGCGACTCGGGCGTCGTGAGCAGGATGTCGGTCGGCTCGCGCAAGAAGCGGCGTCGCTCCGACTGGCCGACATCCCCGTGCCACTTGAACGCTCGGCGCCCGACCATCCCGCCGAGACGCGCAATGCGATCCACCTGGTTGTTGAGCAGCGCGCGGATCGGCGACAGGTAGATCACCGACACGGGACGCCAGTCCGATGCGTCCATGGCGGAGAGCAGCGGGAAGAACGCGGCCTCTGTCTTCCCGCCCGCCGTCGGGGCGAGGACGACGCAGTTCTTCCCGTCGAGTACCGCGTCGATCGTCTGCGTCTGAACGGGTCTGAGGTTCGACCAGCCGAGCGTGTTTGCGATCTGGTACTGGAGCGCGCTCCCGAGCCGATCGAATCCACTCATTCGAGCCCGGACCTTCCATCCTTGCTCGCGATGTCGAGCTTGATCTCGTCGACGGTCCTCGCGATGCCGGCGGCCGCGCGCTCTTCGTCGTTCATCTCCTCGACGCCGACGGTGAGCGGGTAGTGGACGGCCGGATCAAAGTCCGGATGCTCGTCGACCTGATCGAGGAGACCGATCAACTTGCGGAGGTAGATGCGCGGAGCGACGCCGGCCTTTCCACCAAGCGCTCCTGTGACGCCCTGAGCCAAGCGCCGGAGCACCGCGTCGTCGACCTTTGCACGCACGCGCGCGCCTGCGCTCGTCGGGTAGAGATCGCGGACGCGCCGACCGACTTCGACAAGCTTGTCGAGATCGAAGGGCATGAGCCGAATCTGGGGCGCCCGAGAGCTGTCGAACTTGGGGTCGGGACCGAAGTCCGTCTGGAGCCGTTGCGCCAGAGGAGCAAGACGCTTCACGCCCTGCGGCCCGTCGAAGAACAGCGGCGTGCCGGTGATCAGCACATACAGACCGGGGTAGCGCTCTCCGGCGAGATCGTCGATCAGCTGTCGCAGTGCGTTCAGGCTCTTCTCACGCGAGTCGGCGCGCACGCGTTGGATCGTCTCGACCTCGTCGAGAACGAGGACCAACCCCTTCCGACCCGTCTGCTTCAATACCTCAAGCAGGCCGCGGAGGAACCCCGCGCTCGCATCGTGGTCGAGCTCGCCCTTGATGTTCGCGGCGCGCGTGACCGCGGCGCCGACGTTGGGCTGGCCCATCATCCACGCGATCAGTCCTTCGGAGATCGGTTGGTTGTTGCGGACACGCGCAACGTGACACGCGCGAAGCGCTGCCGCGAACTGTGGCTGGGTCGCGCTCACTGCGCGCAGCCGTTGTTCGAGCAGTTCGCCGACTGCCTTCGCGATCGCGTCGTCGTCGTTCGCGGCGACGCCGCCCTGTGCGAGGACCTCGTCCTCGAGCTGGAAGAACCATCGATCGATCAGCGAGCGGAAGGCGCCATCGGCCCACTCTTTCGTCTGCAGCGCTTCGACCGCCCGCCGGTACACGGTCTCCATTCGATAGAGCGGCGTGTCGCTCTCGGAGATCTGGACGAGCGTGGTCGCGAACCCGCGCTCGAGAGCGCGGTGCTCCAGCCATCGCGCGAAGAATGTCTTACCGGTGCCGTACTCGCCGCGGACCGCCTTGAACCTGCCCTGGCCCGCACCGACGGTCTCGAGCTCCTCGTCGATCGCCTTCTCGAATCGCTCGAGCCCGACGACGAAGTACTCCAGTCCGCGTCGCGGGACGGCGCCGACGCGGAGCGCGTCGATGATCTCTCGGCGTTTGAGGACGGTGGGCGCGGTCACGTTGGCACCTCGAAGAGAAGCCGTAGCTTACCGGCGTCCAGGTGAACGTGCCGTGAGTCGGCGTCGTAACGCAGGACGTCGTATCCATCGAGGTTGAGCGCCTCCTGGAGCTTCGCCACGAGACCGCCGACGCGGCGCGCGACGACGTTCATCTCGGCGGCGAACGCGGCATCGGTGGCCACGCCGTTCTGCGCAAGGAGGAACTCGACGGCGCGAACGAGCTCTTTGCGAAACGCTGCGTCCGTGACGACGTCGTTCAGGACGTTCGATTGGGCGAACGCCGATGGTGCGCGTGGCGCGGCAACCTGTGTCGGCATCGTCTCGACCGGCGCGGCAATCGGGAGACCGAGCTGCCGTTCGTCGGCTGCCTTCTTCGGCTTCGCGACGGGCTCGCGCGGAGCGTCCACGCGGACCTGCACGTCGAGATGCCACCACATCGGAACGTGCGGCGGTCGGATCTCGGACGCGACGTCGTCGGAGGCGCGCAGGAGATCTTCACTCGCGACGAGCACGCACGGCGCGACGACCTCCGCGAGCGTCGCGCCACCGTGCTCTCCTGCGTGCGTCGAGCTTCCCCACCTGGCGCCGTCATCCGCCATCGCTGCGATGCCGTGCGCGCCCCGAGGCGCCCACGCCCGCCCGGCAGGAAACGCGGCTTCGAACTCACCGAGCGTCTCGTTCGCGGTCCGGAGAACACGCCACCGCGCGCCGCCGTCGCCCGCGGGACCTCGCGGCTCGAGACGGTCCGCAGGCACGTGCCCGTGATCGCTCGCGAGCAGCACGGCGCGTCCCGAGAGTCGCGCCTTGTCGAGGAGATCGGGCAGCGACGCGATGGTTTCGGGTGTCCACTCGTGCCGCGTCGCGGGATTACCCTTCAGCGCGTCGTCGATCGCGTTGACGACGATCGCGACGAGACGCCGCGTCGTATCGCCGACCAGTGAGAGCGCCTCCTGCGATGCCGCGCCCGCGCGCGTGTGACTCTCGCTGCGCAACAGCAAGATGGGCGCGTCGTTCGCGGCGCAGAACTTCACGGCGTGACGATTGTCGCGCCATCGATCGCGATCCTTCTGCGGATCCTCTGACTTGCCGGGAGCGATCGCCTTGCTCCCGAAGAACGCTGCGCGGCTCACTTCGGTGATCGACGGGAGGCTCGCGAGCACGACCGGATACGCGCCGTCGCCTATGCGCCCCTTCTTCGTTGCGTGCCACTTCAACGGACCCCACGGAACAGCACGGTGCGAGAGGGACTGGAGAATCTCCACGGTCTGTGCCCATGCCATGCCGTCGAGCAGCAACACGAGGAGGCGTCGGTCCGGATGATCGTCGAGGTACCGCGCGGCGACGCGCTCGATCGCGTGGTGGATCGGAACGACTCGATCGGAGGGTTGCGCGGCGTTGTTCCACTCGACGAGCGCCGCCGCGAATCGACGGTCGAGCTCGGTGCGCGCGACGTCCGCTGCGTGCACGACGGCCTGCACGCCACGATCGAAGCGGCTGTCGGCAGCGCCACGCGCCCAGCGCCGCGCCCAGTCAACGTAGCCACCCTCCTCGGCGTACCAGCGGCCGAGCGTCTCGACCGGACCGTGCGGCGCCTGGCCGGGATCGAGCGCGCGATCGGGGCGCGCGACGAGCCAAGCGAGGAGCCGAATGGCCATCCATGCGCGACGCACGATCGGCTCGTGCTCGGGATCACCGCCGAGGGTATGTCCCTCGACCCGTTGGAGCGCAGCGCGCGCAGTCGTCAGCGCGTCGACGACCGGATCGAGCGCGGCGCGCGCGAGCACGTCGCCGAGAGCGGCGAGGCGGATCGTCCACGACGACGGAAGGCGCGTGCTACCCGCGAGCGCGCCGCGCACCTCTTCGTCGTCCACGCGCTCGTCGGCCCCGCGAAGGACGGAACGCGCAGTCGGCGGTGAACGGCGCTCGACGAATCGCAGCGCCGCGGCCGCTGTTTGCCCGAGCACCGCGACGATCTGCGGGATGTCGGCGTCACGAGTGACGCGCAGATCTGCGCGGACGCGTTGCTTCGTCCACATACGGATGCCCGCGTGCTCGGTGTCGGTGAGCGCCTCGAAGAGCAGCGCGTATTCGATGATCGCGCGACCGCGCTGCTCCTCCCACGCCGTCCACACCACCGGACCCGTCGGGCCGAGTCGTTGACCGAGGAACGCGAGGAGCGCTTCGCGGAGCGGCGGGGGCAAGCGTTCGCGAAGTGAGGGCCCACGGCCGTCGAGCGCCGCCCACCCCATCAGCGCATCGAGCGCGAGGCCTCCGTCGACGTCGATGCCGCATTCGGCGCGCAGCCACGCGGTCCACATCGCATCGGCGGTGAGTCGACTCTCACCGGTCGCGAACTCATGCGACTGACCGGGGCGTAGCAGCCATTCCGCGAGCGGACTGCGCACCGCGTCGGGATCGACTTCGACGACGCCGAACATGCGGCGCAGTCGCGCCTCGCGACCGATGCGGAGCACGCGGCCGTCGCGGGCGAAGCGACCGCGTAGATCGAGTGGGACGTCGTGCGTCCACGGCACGAGGAAGACGAGATGCGGATCATCGAGACCGATCGGTGGCAATCGAGCGCGGAGCTCGAGCTCGCTGCGCACGGGAATGACTTGAACGTCGCCGGCTCCATCGAGCCCGACGGTCTGCTCGGCGCCGGAGCCGAACACCGCGAACATGTGGTGCGCGCGGCGCGCTTGGAACCACGGCCGGAGCTCCTCTTCGAGGTCGCGGCGATCGAGCTGCGGGACGTCGTCCGACATCGCTACTTCTTCTTCTGGAGCGTGATCGTACCGCTGATCTCGACGTCGTCCGATGCCCCATCCAGCGCCTTCTCCAGCGCTTCGACCGCAGCGCGTAGCGCGTCGCGGATGTCTTGCGCGCCGCGCGCTTGCAAGGGTTGGCGCACGATGACCTCGTGCACGATCGGCGGATTGACCAGACGCAGCGCCTCGCGTGCGAGCTCGCGAACGCGCGGCGCCAACGGGACGTTGATCTCGTCCTGCCTCAGAGCCTGAGCGACACGCTCCAGCAACTCGGGTCCGCCGGCGATCTCGTTCTGCCGCGTTGCGAGCTGGGTGAACGGACCGAACACCAGGTCGTCCTCGAGCAGCCGCGCATTGTCGGCGGCGGAGTGGATGCTCGCTCCCAACGCACGCGCGCTCGTGGCGGGGCTGAAGGTCGCGAGCGCCTCCACGGCATGCTTGCCCTTCTTCCCCTGGAGCGCGGCCATCAGCGCTTCACCACTCGCGGCGGTTCGCATCCGATCGACGTCCTCGGGCACGCCGAGCGCGCCCATTCGACGCGAGAGCACGTCGGGGAGGCGCGTTGCAGCGTTCGACACCGTCTCGAGCTTCTTGCGCAGCTCGCCCTCGAGCCGCTTGAGGTTGTCTCCGTGCAGCGCTTTGCCCGCGAGCGCGATGCCGAAGAGGTGTCCCGCGGCCTGCAGTGCCGCCGTCCAGCTCGCCGGCGATGGGAGATCTGGCCGCTCGAGGACGACATGACCGGGGAGCTCCCTGCCCGGCCTCGGTTCGAATGGCTGATCGCCGCTGACCAGCGTGCGTGCAGACCACCGCGCATAACAGCGAACCACGAGATCGACGGCGTCGATCTGGAGGCCCATCTTCCCCGACTCGTCGATCCAGCGACGGACCTCGTCGACCTGCGGACGATCGGCGGCCTTCTGCTGTCGCTTCTTCTCGAGATCTTGCAGCGTCGCGTCCTCGCGGAGGTGCACCGTTCCCTCGGTCGTTCGGACGAGGCCGAGCTCTCCGAGGAAGCCACGCATCACCTCCTGGCGATCACGATCGGCGGCGAGCTTGTGATCCTCGGCGTCGACCAAGTCGCCGAAGAGCGACACGAGCTCCTCGACCCGGTTCGACGTGAGTCTCTTGTTAGCGGGGAAGCGCGGGTGTCGCGGATAGCGCTCATCGAGCAACGCCTCGACGTAGTGAGGGATCGCGTCGGCGAGCGTCGCTGCTAGATTGACGCGGACCTCTGCGCCCGGCTTCAGCACGCGAAGGTGCTTCTCGACGGTGCGCGACGTGTCGATGTCGCCGTCCTTCACGCGTGCGAGACCGTAGGCCTGATCGATCACTTGGCGCATGCGCGACTGCTTTTGCGTCAGCAGGTTTCTCAGATCGATCTGCGCGCTCTCGCGCAGCTCCGTACTGAGATGGGAGACGTACTGGCGCGTCGTCGCGGCGTCCGCGAGGATGTGCTCGAGGACGACGATGTCGCCGAGCATCTTCTTGATCTCCTTCGAGAAGAAGCTCGGGAGCCACACGAGGGTCCACGTGCCGTCGGCGTGCGCATCGACGAAGTTCGACAGGACCGTCTCGTCGTCGCGGGGGCCGTACTCCTCGTCGTCGAACGGATAGTCGACGATGAGGCGCCAGTCGTGTCCTTCGCCGCAGCGGAGCTGCTCCGGTCCCATGCGCCGCACGTTGCCGAACACGAGGTGGCCGAGGCGACGCGTGCCGCGCCATTCCTCGACGTGATCGATCTCCCAGTCCGCGACCTTCTCGAGCCCCATCGCGTTGAACAGCAGATCGCGGAGCACGCGCTGTCTCGCGCCGGGGGAATCGATGTGTCGCGCTTGCTCGAGGATCGGACCGGGATCGAAGGTGTTGATCGCGAGGGAGATCGTCGGATCGGGCTGCGTGCCGACGTGGAGCTGCGCGATCGCGCTCGCCCACGTTCGCAGCTTCGTCGCGGCGATGTTCACCTCGGTGCCGGGGATCGGTGCACGCAGCGAACCGTGGTTGAGCTGCACGAGGCGGCTGGCGGTCAGATCCTTGAAGATCGACCGCTCGGGCACGAGAGCTGCGATAAGCAGCGTCTTGATCAGCCGGTTGTCCGTGCGGCACGCTCGCTGCGGGCAGTTCGAGCAGCCGAGCCGGGCGGGGTGCTCCGGACGAAGCCGCTGACACGCCTCGGGCGTGTTCGTCTTATGCGTAGCCTGGATGACCGGAAGAAAGTGATACGCGTAAAGCTGCTTCGCCGACTCGAAGCGCGTGCGCATCACGCCGTCGGTCGTGTCGTCGCCGCCGGCGATCACGTCGAAGAGATCGCCGACCCCGACAACGTCACCCACGGATAGATCCTCGGTGTGCTCGACGAGGAGCTCGGTGAGCAGCCGGATGGCGGTCCGTTCGCGCTGCAACGCGTTCGAGAGCGCGACCAGCGCATCGACTAGCGCGGGGCTGAATGGATACAGACGCCGGAACTCCTTCTCGTCGAGCTCGCCGAGAAGGACAGTCCACGCTGCGTCGCCCAGCTTGGCGCGCATCGCCCTGAACGCGTCATCGAGCGTCTTCCTTGCGGAGTCGTCGCGAGCGCGGAGGACGCGCTTCTCGGCGATCGCCGGCAGGTTGCGATCCTCGAGCGTGATCGTCTCGTACCGGCCCTCCGACCACTTCAAGGAGTCGCGAACGAGCGCGTTTTCGAGGCCGGCGTAGTCGCGACCGACCATGTCGGCGAGGTCCCGCTGGCGCGCAATGAAGCTGACGAAGGGAACGTCGCGACGCGAGTCCTGCGATTCCACGAGCTTGACGAGCTTCTGCACCTCGTTGTGAAACCACGCGACATCGGACGCGCGCGACGCGAGCCACAAGATCAGCTCGTCGAGGAAGAGGACGACGCCATCGTAGCCGAGGCCTTTCACGTGTCGGCCGATGACCGCGAGGCCCGCATCGAGGTCGATGAACTGCCGGCTCTCCTCGGCGTACGCGCGGAACCGCGTCCTTGCGAGCGCGTTGAAGAGGCGCGCGCGCTCCTCGGCATCCGTCGAGCTCGACGCCGCGTCGAAGGCGGCGCGATCCCACGTCTCGCCGGCACCGAACGAGCCCCACTCGTCGGCCTTCTTCGCGCCCTCATTCATTGGGGCGAAGAACGCGTCGTCGCCGAGCTCGTCGAGCATGCGGCGCGCGTCGGCGAACAGCTTCTCGTCGGCGAAAACGCCGGGCAGATCCGCGCCCGGATGGCGTGCACGCACGGCGTCGAGGTAGCGGCCGAAGACCGCGTGCTCGAGGTTGCCGCTGTTGCCGACCATGTGGAAGCGCAGCTGCAGGAGCTTCCTACTGCCGACGAACCCGTGCTTCTCACGCAGTGCGTGCAGCTCCGGCACGCGCCACGCCTCCTCGTTGCCGTCGAGCAGGAGGCTGACCAGAGCCATGAAGTGCGACTTGCCGCTGCCGAATGAGCCGTGAAGGAACGCGGCACGGCTGCGTCCGTCGCGGAGCGCGCTCGCGACGAGACCGAGAGAGCGATCGAATGCGCCGAGCAGCGCGGGCGTGACGACGTAAGTGTCGGCCGTGGTCTTCGGACGTTCGACGGCGCGACCGAGCTGCTCGACGAACTCGATGCGGTGGATCGTGTCGGGCAGCGTGAAGAGATCCTTCACGCGCGGCGTGTTCGGCGAAGTCATTCTTTGGCCTCGTCTTCGGTGGCCGTCTTCTTGCGGGTGCGCTTCTTCGGTTTAGGTTCTCCGCCGTCCTCCGCCTTCACGGCCCGCGCGCGCGTCTTCAGCGGCGGACGCCAGTTGCGCAGGTCGTCGCGAGTGAGGCCGAGGCTCGCACACTCGCCATCGATGAAGCCTTCGAGGTACGTGCCCGGTGTCTCGCCACCGTATTCGTCGCTCGCCTCAGTGTGCCACTGCTTCACCCATGGCAGCAGCTCAAGGATGCCGGCCAGCATGGGGGTGAGGCGATCCTTCGCCCACGCCTCCTCGGATTTGCGCGCTTGATACAGCGTCGCAAGCGCTAACGCGCGTTGAAGATGGTTCCAACCCGCCCATGCAAATACAGGTTGCCTGTCACTATCGGATTCGCAGCCGGGAAACGAAACAAGACGCTCACGCGGCACGTCGAGTTCGTTGCGCAGCTTCCAGAACGAGGGACTGCGGTAGTCCTTGTCAACGTACAGGAGCGGCTCGATATCGACTCGCTCAGCGCTGCTCGAGAAGTGCGATTCGAGCCACTTTTCGTGCTTCCTCAGCCCCTCATCGTTGAAGCGCCATGCTGCCAGGTATGGCACCGCAATCCGGTCTGCTCGCGCCGCCTCGTCGGCCGGGCTATTCGGGACCACGTCTTTCACCCGGGCGATGCCGCCATGTTCCCTAAAGAGAACTTCGAGCTGCCGATCGCGACGCACCTCGGCCAACTGCGAGGCCTTGTCACGAAATGATAGCCCGGTCGCGCGAAACCGGCCCTGGACGCCGATCCACCGACGCTTGAAAGCGGGCGTCTCGATTACGGCCACATCCTCGCTGCGCGCAATGAGCTCTTTCAGCAGAAGGCCTACAGCAGACTGACCACCGCCCTCGCATGCCCGCTCCGCTCGTTTGATGCGAACGGGGTTTGCTAGGCCGGCGCGCGCAACTTCGACCGCTCGAGCAACAAGCTCCGCCGGCACCATATTAAACAGGTCGTACGTAAGCAAATCAATAATCTCTTGAATAGCAACCATGCGCTCAGCAAGCTCTGCGTCAGCCGCTTCGAGACGCACAAGTTCGTCATGCTGATCGCCGCGTATCGCATCGGCGGCACGCTGAACGCATCGGAGGCGCTCGTCTGCAAATCCCCTCATCTTCGATGCGGCAGTCACCATCAGATCGATGTGCCGTTTTGGTGGAAGCGGCAGCTTCTTGATGATGCTTGCGGGAAACTCCAGCGCGATCTTGTCGGGGTCAGGCTGGAGCACCTTGGCGCCCGCGCTCACGGTCTTCGGTTGCGCCGACCGCTTCATTAGCGCGCACGCCAACGAGCTGTTCAAGTATGCCACAAGAAACAGGTGTTCTTCGGGCGACGCCGAGCGCGGAAGCTTGATAATTGGCGCCGACTGCTTGTGAAAGTAGGGCCCTTCAAGGAATACAAAGTGATTATGCGTTGCGACGAACGCCCACGCGATGAACGATGACGTCGCGTGCTTCTCCTTCGGCATCTGCGGCAGAGCCCAGTATGGCAACTTGACGTCTGACATCCGCGTACCGCCGCTCACCCATCGGTGCGCGAGCCATCGGCGATGGGGCCAGAAGAACCGCGTTAGTCCGGGCCAGCGCTCGATCGGCTGCAGCGCCCACGACTCGGCGTCATACGGCACGGGTAGGCAGACGGTCGGCGCGGTGTGCCAGTCGCGGAGTTCTTCGCCACGTACGTACGCGCGCAGCACGTCGGACTCGACGCCGAGACGGCGGTAGTCCTCTTCGCCAAGCTCAACCAACTCGGATGCGCGCGTAATCGTATCGACGCCGACGGACTCGTCGATGTCGTCGATCACTCCACCCGCGGCCGCGGTGATGCGCTCTGCCAGTTCTTCCAGCGGATCACCCCCGAGCCGCCACGGCCACTTCGCGAGATCGTCCCTCGCGACGCGCGCAACCCGCCCAAATGGGTCCTCATAGCCAACGTCATCTGCATGGTGAACGATCGTTCGCCACACCGGGCTCTCATCGCATCGGTCTGGTGAACCCGATGCTCCCTTCTTCGCGAGGAATACAGTGACTGCGTCGGCCGACGGAGGCGCTCCAGTTCCGAACAACATTAGCGTTCGGGTGCTGCCATGCCCTGGCAGCTGCAGAGCGGCGCAGTTAACGATCTGCGTGACGTTGGTGGAAGGCAGAAATTCTTCAATCAGACGATCGCCAAAGTCGCGCTTTGTAAAAGTGTCTGAGACGAGCGCACCAAAGAAGCCGCCATCGCGAGTGAGATGCACAAACCGCTCGATGAACGGCACAACTAGCGAGTACTTGCCCTTGGGCGAGCGATAGCCGGCGCGGTAACGCGCATCCTTCGCTGGATCGGTCGGCGTGATGTAGGGCGGATTGCCAACAACGGCGGTATATTCGCGGAACAGGATCTTCTCAGCAGCCGCTTCGTTCTCGAGGGAGGTTGCGCGTCGCGCCGAATCATCGGCGGTCCGTTCGCGAATGCCCGCCAATTCGCGTTGTGCGAACTTCCGGTTGTACAGCAGCGAATCAGCAACAGCGAGGTTCAGCGGTGGTTGGGGAGTTCCGGCGATCTTGGAGTAGCCGCATCGTTCCATGAACGCCAGAGTCAGCCGAAAACGCGCGATGGCCACTGCGTATGGATTGATGTCGGTGCCCGCAATGGATGTCAGCGAGAGACGAGCGGCCTCCCTGATGTCTAGGGACGGCGACGTCCGTAGACGGTGATCGAGGAGTCGATGGAATGCGCCAACAAGGAAGTGACCGCTGCCGCACGTCGGGTCTATGATGCTCGTTTCGTCTACTCCGAATCGCTCAAGCGAGCGGCTAAGCGTTCTGTCGAGAATGAAGTCTTCGACAAAATGCGGCGTTTGAAGCAATGCGTACTTCTTACGAACGTGTGCAGAGAGATCTTGGTATAGGTCACCGAGGAACCGCGTATCCGCCTGTCCGAAGCGCAGCGAGGGTGAGTCCGCCGATGGTGTGCGGAAGATCGCCAGAAGCTCCTTGGCAGCTCCCTTGGATGGCGCCAGCAGCCAGACCGGATTGCGATCGGCGTCGAACAGCGGCTCGGTAGCTGGGAAGCGCGTGAGTTCGCGAAAGATTGTGATGAGGTAGTCGCGCTCGTTTAGCGACGGTGCGAGGTCAAAGAACTGTCGCTCGCTGTCGAGTGCGCCGGGGCCCGCGATCCTGCGTTGACCAAGCAAGTCGCGATCTTCGAGAGTCCGCACGAAGATGCAAGACAAGACCCAGGCCGCCGCGACTTGGAGCACAGTGTCTTGGCGCCATGTTTCGAAGTCGTCTCCAAGGAGACGACGACTCACAAGGTGCTCGTACTCAGCGCGTAGCGCGCGAAGAATCGCTGGCGACTGTTCGATCCTTTCAAGAAGATCCGCCTCCAGCAACTCAAGTGCGGGCTTGAGGACACCGAGCAGTGTTCCGATGTCGAGCGGCGCGCGCGGATCCGCGTGCCCTTCGACCGTGACCTTGTTCTTGCTCTTGCGTGCGGCGGCCATTTGCTCGTCTTCAGGCTGCGGCGTTGTGTTTGTTCGCGAGCCAGGCGCGCGACATCCACAACGCCTGTGACGAGAGCAGGCCGGGGATGGCCATCTCTCCGTTGATCCGCGGCAGCCCTGATCGATCGTGATCGGCCACCACCAGGAAGATCGCCGCGCATTCGCCGGCCCTGCCCGCCTCAACGAGCGCGCGCGTGAGCGACTCGAGCCTGTACCGCGCGAGCAGCCCCGGTTGCACGAGCAGCAGTGGTTCCTTCGGCGGGAGCAGGCGATGCTCGAGCGCGTCGGCCGCGGCGTTCACGAGCTTCATCAAGCGCGGCCAATGCTCTCCGTTCGGTCCGGCGCGATCGGCTGCGTGGACGATGTCGTCGCGCGCGATCCCCCCGGCCTTCATCTGCCGTGCGATCTCCTCGATGAGGAGTGCATCGAGCGACGTGGGCTGCACACCGAGTCGCTCCCCGATCGCGAGCGCCGCCTCACGCGCGCGGTCTGCGGTCACGCCGATCACCCGAAACGATCGCCGCTCTATCGCGCTGCGGAGCCGCTCATCGAACTGCCTTGCGTCGATCGCGTCGGAGTCCATCGCGCGCGCCTGCGTCGGCAGCGCCGTCGCGATGCGACCGAGCGATGACATGTGGGTCTGCAGCGTGGTGGTCGCCTCCTCGCCGTCGCGCAGATAGCGTCCCGCGTCCGCGTTCCACTTCAGGCCGAGCGGTGCGAGCAACGCGTCCAGCTCGGGCCGCGGAGGCAATGGTGCCGCGAGCGGATAGCGATTCGCGACGCGCGCCGCGATGTCTGCCGGCGTGACGCCACCCTTGAACGTCGTCGCCGAGAGCTCGATCGCGCGGCGCGGTTCGAGGCCCCGCGGGTAGATCTCGAGGCGTGCCGAGCACGCCCCCCTCTCGCTCGCCTCGGCTGCGAGCTCGACGAGGCGTTCCTCGCGCAGAGCCGCGAGCGGCGTAGTTGCCGTGATCTCGCCGAAGACGCGCTTCGCTTCTCCCGCCGACGCGATCACCGTGCGCCCGGCGAGATCATCGGCCGCGGCTCCGAGAAGGCGCGTAACGCGCGCGTGCTCATCCGATGCGAACAGCCAGGGATCGCGGTCGTGGAGGCGTATGCACCGCATGGCGTGCTCCGACTCCTTGTCGACCTCGCACACGATCCGGAACAGCGCTGCGGCCCGCGCACGGCTGGTGGCCTCATCGGCGCCACGTTCGTGTGCGAGTGCCGTCCGCAGCACGTCCGCGGCGCGCGTGACGGGTACGGCACCTCCGCAAGCATCGACGCACTCGCGGCAGCGTCGTCGCAGCTCGTCGAGAGCTGGATGCTTCGCCCACTCGTCGCGAGCCTTACCGAGCGCGATGTAGATCGCGGCGGTCGTCTTTTCGCAGTGCTGCGCGACCTCGCGAACCGTCGTGTCGTGGCGTCCCTCGAACGGCGCATCGAGCCCATAGAGAAGTCGTGCGAACCGGTGACGTTGTTCGCCGGCAGGAACGAGCGCATCGAGCCAGCCTTCGAGCGTCGACGGATGCACCCGTTGGTCGGCACGGTCGTTCTCGCGCGTCAGGACGATGCGCAGAACGTCGGACGCGAACGAGTGTTTGCTCGCGAGCGTCTCGATGTGCTCCGCGGGCGCGGACGCCACCGCGCTCAAGGTCGACAGTCCCGCGTCTCGGAGCAACGTCGCGATAGCCGCGTCGAGCCCCGCACGGTCCACCAACTGGTCTTCACCGCGGTATGCAGCGAAGAACGGCGTGAACGCGACCGTTTGCGTGCCTCGGAACGCCGCCCAACGATTACGAAGGTCGAGTATCTCGAGCTTCACCGCGGAGCCGATGCCACGGATGACCGACAATCGATTGTCGGCGAGGCCGAGCAGGTCGCGTGCTCGCGCGAGCCCGGCGCGATCGAGCGCGTTGCGGGCGCGCACCGAGATCGGCAACGCCTCGATCGGTGTTGCGTCCTCGATCGCGCGGATCTGATCGTCCGTCGCACGCGTCGTCTGCTGCGTGTCGGGCGCGGGCGCCGCCTTCGCCTTGCGGGCCGCGCGGGCGGGTGCGCCGACGATCGCGATCCAAGCGTGACGCATCTCCTCCGCGGACGCATGGCGCGCGCTGGCATCGCGCGCGAATGCCTTCTCGAAAAACTCGACGAGCTGGTCACGCACCGACGCATCGAATCGTTCGGCAGCGAGACGGATCTTCGCGTCCGCATCGATCGCGCTACCGCCCTCGACGGTCGGGCGGCTGCCGGTGAGCATTTCGTGCAGCGTGATCGCCGCGCTCCAACGTTCGGCCGCGAAGTCCCACGCGCCGCGCAGTCGCAGGTACGGATCGCGGTATACCGCCGTGCCGACTTGGATCTCCTTCGCGGGAAGCCGCGCGAGCGAGAAGTCGAACAGCGTTAGGTGATCGGCGAGCTTCTGCACGGACCCCACGCCGAGGTTCGCGGGCTTGATGTCGCGGTGCAGGATCTGGTGCTCCTCGAGCCACTGCACCGCGTGGAGGAGATCGTCACCGTACCGGCTCGCCTGATCGAGGGAGACCGGACCGAGCTCCGCGAGCTGCCGTTGGAGCGTCGTCGATCCCGCGAGCGTGAGGAGCAGACACACGCGGCCGCCGAGCTTGTGCGGATCGGTCGACGGTCCGACGGGTGGGCCGAGCTGCACGATGCGCGGATCGTTCACCTTGGCCAGCGTCTCCGCCTCGTCGAGCAGACGATCGTCGTGCGCCGGATCCGCGGCGACCTTGAGCGCGTACGAGCGGCCGTCACGGCGCGCGACCTGCAGCACGCGCGCGGTCGCTCCCTTCCCGAGCACGCCCTCGACGATCAGCTCGCGGTCACCGCTGCCGAGGATGTCGTCAGCGCGCGCCAACAGAGGGTCGACATCGGTGGCTTTCGGCTCGGGCTCCGTCGCCTCGAGCAGGAGCAGCTCGACCCAGTCGCTCGCGGAGTCGATGCGTGCGATCGGCGAAGCAGCTGTCGCCTCACACACGAGGTCGGCGATCTTCGGCCGGATCCCGTCATCGACGACGCGCGGATCGAGGTGGCGTTCACTCGCGAGGCGGCGATCGACGTCGCCGCTCGTCTCGCCGGGCGCTCGACCGGTGAGCACGTAGTACGAGAGCGCACCGAGGCTGAAGACGTCGGACGCGGGCGTGCGCGCGAGCGGATTCTCGCGCAGCTCGGGAGCCTGATAGACCGACCACGCGTCCGCAGCGAGCGCCGACCAGTGCGTCGTCACGTCGACGTCGGTACCGGCGCCGAGCTGGAAGTTGAACAGGCGCGTCTCGAGCGCGTTCGTCTCGGAGTGACGTCGAACCAGCACGCACTGCGGGGCGAGCGCTCCGTGAATGACGTTTCGGCGATGGCAATACGCGAGCGCGCGTCCGACCTGCTCGATGATCGCGACCTTGTCCTCGAGCTTGAGGGTCGCGTTCTTGCGGATGAACGCATCGAGCGGCTCGCCGCCGTCGAATCGATCGAAGAGCACGGTCGGACCGAGCGGAGCGTCGGTCACGTAGTCCTCGACGCGCAGCACGTTCGGATGCTCGCGCACGTCATAGAGCAGCTGCGCTTCGCGATCGGCCGCGCGGCGGAGCTGCTGTCGCCGCTCGACGCTCGTCTGCTGCGGCACGAGATACACGCGCGCGCGGCGCTGCCACCCGCGCTGATCGCGATGGATCGCGAGGCGATCCTGGTACCCGGGACCGTCCTCCAGCAACTCGCCGAGCTCGTACGCGCCGACGTGCGCCTTGCCCTTGCGGGGCCGAAGCCCGAGCGCCTGCAGCGCCTGCGCGATGTCCTGCATCTGCGGCTTCGCGACGCGGTCGCCGCGCCAGTTGGGCGGCGCGCCGTCGAACTGGTGGAACTGCAACGCCTTGAGCACCGAGGCGCGTGTGACGACGCCGAACCGGCCGCTCGGCTGCAGCGAGAGCTCGGTGTCCTTGTGACTGAGGAAGACGAGCGACTCGACCCACGGGCACTTCGCGGGCTCGCGCATCTTCGTCTTCAGGCGGCTCGAGAGGACCTTCGCCTTCAGGTTGGCGAACGACTTCGGGTTCTCCATGTACCGAGCGCGATCACCGGGCTCGGTGCGGTACCAGTCCTGATGATCGCCCTCGTACTTGCCGGGGCCGCTCTTGATCTCGACGAGGTAGATTGCGGAGTAGCCGAGGACGAGGAGATCGATCTCGTAGAGCCGCCCGGTGCTCGGCTCCTGCAGCTCCACGAGCGCCCACACGTGATACGGGTCGACGTCGGGAAGCCCCTGGCAAACGTATTCGATGGCCTCGCGCTCGTGCGCGTAGGGGGTCTCGCCCTGAAAGACGATGCGGCCGCGGGACAGGCCCATCTCACGCCCCCGCCGCCGAGCGCGCACGCGCGGCGTCTTCGGGAGACGAATCGTCGGAGACGATCGCGCGACGACCACCGAGCTTGCGTTCGTCCAACGAAGTCACGATGACGATCGGCTTCGCCGCGTTGAGGAGAGCGGTCGCGACCGAAGCGAGCTGCCGATGACTCGGCGGCGTCGCCACGACGACGACCTGATCGGCCCAATCGAGATCGCGATCGCCCGCGAACGTTTCGATCAGCGCCGCGATCGCACTCGGTCCTGCGACGATGATCCGATCGGCCGCGCGGACACCGCCGACGTCGAATGGCTTCAACGAGAGATCCCACGACGATGCACACGCTGCCAAGGTCGCGCGCCCATCGTTCGGCGTCGCCTCGTTCAGCGCCGCACGCCAAAGCTCCTCCGCATCGATCGGCGGCAGCGGGGTCCACGCCGGTCCGAACGGATCGTCCTCGCTGACCGCGTCCTCCGCGAACACGACGCGCGCGGCGAACGCAGCAGGCCACTGCGCGTCGGCATCGCGGATCATCAGGTCGATGCGATCGGCGGTGACGAGATCGCCCTTGAAGTTCGCCCATCGAGCATCGGCGTCGCGACCGAACCTTCGCCCGGTGGGCTGACGGTGCTCGAGGAACCGCAGGGCAGCGAGCGCGCCGCGGTAGTACGCGCGAACGTCGGTGGGTGCGATCTGCGCCGCCATCGGAGTTCGGGAAAACGTACCATCCACCCGGCTGAGCCGGGCAGCGATTTCCAGGGAATTTGTCGCTTGATTCTCCCTCGGGGAACGCCGAGCGCGCTCGTCCGGTGGGTGCGTCAGCTGCTGTCGCACCGCCTTGTCCGCGACGCAGGCGGGCCGCCCGCGCTTCCGGTACACAGAACCACGGTACGGGCATGCGCCGAGATGGTTCATCACCCGCGAGGGTGATGAACGGGCGCGCCCCCCCCCTGGCGCGACCGGCGCGACTGCTCACGCCTCCAGCGACGACGCTTCCACGACGCCCTTCAGCTGCCCGAGCAGCTCGCCATGCTTCTGCCCGAGGTATTTCGCGACGCGCGCGTTCGCGAGCAACGTCTTCAGGTACCCGCGTGCGAGCTGCAGGTTGAGCATGTTCGAGCTGTACGTCTCGTCGAGCACGACGAACTCCTGCTCGATCGCGCGCATCTCGAGCTCGAGCTTCGCGATGTCCTCCGGCTTGTTGTTCTGCTTCGGCGCCGCGATCAGCTGATCCGTCGGCGTGGTGGCCAGGAGGCTCTTCGCGTACGGCCCCGTGTAGCTGCGCGCGAGGTTCATCAAGTCGGCCATCTCGATCTGACGGAAGGGCTTCACCTTCTTGAGGATACGGAGCGCGTGGTCCGTGACCGGCTTGTCCTTCAGCCGGTCGAGCGCGTCGGGCACGATGTCCGCGAGCTTCGTTCGACTCTCCTTGATGGTTCGCGGGCTGACGTTGAGCGCCTTCGCGATCCGCTCCTCGGAGACGCCCGCGTCGATCGCCTTCAGGATCATCTTGTTTTCCTGAATCGGTGCGAGGCGACTGATGCGGTGGTTGTACGTGCAGTTCTCGTCGTCGGTCGACACGATGCACGTCACCTTCTCGCGCTGCATGTCGCGCAGGATCTCGAGACGCACGTGGCCGTCGAGCACGACGTAGTTCCCGTCCTTGCCGCGCTGCGGGAAGACGACGAGCGGCTCCACGATGCCGACCTCGGCGACCGAGGCGGCGATCATCTTGTATCGCGTCGTCGTCTTGAGGCTCTGCTTCAGCGTCCGCGAGGGGAGCAGCTTCGCCGTGGGAACCTCGATGGCCTTCATCGAGAACGCCGCCTTGACCGCGCTCATTTGCCGCCTCGCTGCACGACCTGCTCGGCGAGGTACTTCGGCATCTTGTCGAGCGCCTCCGCGCGAAGGAGCGTGACGAAGTGCTCGTCGCGGGTCAGCTCGCGGAGCGCGCCGCAGACGATGCGCAGCATCGAATCGCAGACCTTCGCCTTCCGCACGAGCTGCGCCTGCTTCTGCGTCGCGCGCTTGTACGCGTTGACGACGTCGTCGATCGTCATCTTGCGGTAGGGCTTTCCGCCACCGCCGCCGCTCGGCGAACGCTTCCCCGAAGCGATACGTCGCTCGACGACGGCTCTCGCGCGCGAGACCTCCTTTCCCTTCAGCTCGCCTCGCTCGTACGCCTGCGCCAAACACCGCTTCAGGTCGCCGTTCTTCGCGTAGGCGATCTCGACGGCGATGACGACCGGGATGTCGCCGCGGTGCACGGCAGCGAGGAGCATCTCCTCGCCCTTGGCGTGGAGCTTCAGGATCCCGCGCACGTACCCCTGGCTCACGCCAACCTTCGCCGCGATCTGCTCCGGCGTGTAGCCCTGTTGCTCGAGCGCTGCGATGTCTCGCACGAGCTCGAGCGAGTCAGCGGGACGGCGCGCCATGTTCTCGACGAGGCTCATGATGTAGCGGTCTTCGGACGACGCGTTCACGACCATGGCAGGGACGTGCGTCTGACCGAGCTTCACGTACGCCTCGAGCCTGCCCTGGCCACACACGAGGTCGTATTCGCCGCCGGACCCGGCGCGCGGGCACACCGTCACCGGCTTCTTGAGCCCGACCTTCTCGACGTTGCTCACGATCTCACTGAACTTCGCCTTGCTGCGCGATCGCGGGTTGAGCACGCGGATCTTCGAGATCGGAATCAGCTCGATGGCTGTCATGCGGCCACCTCCACCGTGACGCGCTCGGCCATGCCGACGAAGTAGTCGAGCGTGTCGTACCGGTAGGCGTCGATTCCGATGAAGTTCTCCTCGGTCACGCGAAGGCGATCGGCGCGCACGTCCATCGACGGGAAGATGAAGTAGTCCATCGGCGCCTGGTTGCAGCCGTTCATGCGGACCGCGATCGTCAGCTCGGGGTCCACATCTCGATCGAACGGGATCGTCCACCGCGGCGCGCCACCCGCCGTGACCTGATACCGCGACACGACGACCGCGACGCGGAACAGACCGTTCACGACGATCACGTCGGCAGACGGTTCGAGCTCGACCTGCGCGCCGACGGCTTCGAGCGAGCGTACGAGATCGGCGACGAGGGTGGGATGGAGCTCGCGCAGTCGCTTCGTCGTCTCGAGGTGGCTGTAGTCGCGCCCCGTCGCGAAGCCGACGCACTCGTATGCGCGGAGGAGGCTCCCGAATCGGTGACGGTACGACGCTGCCGACGGCATGTTCTCCGTCTCGTCGATCACGGTGCCCGTGACGCGGCCGCGCTCATCGATGAGCGTGCGGAGGCGACCGAGCATCTCGTCGTCCGAAAGGCGCCGATGCCGAGCGAGGATCATCCCGCGGACCGTGTGGAACTCCGCGCTGTCGACGATCGGTTCGAACGCGTCGTCATCGCGCACCCACATCTCCGGCGGATTGTTGACGCGCTTCTTCTTGAGCTTGAACGAGGTGCGGTTGAAGACGTTGTGCCCGACGTACTTCTCGTTCGTGAGCAACTCGCGAACCGTTCCCCGCGTCCAGGCCATCCCGCGATCCGTGAGGATGCTCTCCGCATTGAGCTCGCGGGCGATGTCACGCTCCGACGCTCCGTCGAGGAAGCGCCGGTAGATGCGCCGCACCGTGGCCACCTCGTCCTCGGGGCCGGGCACGAGGATCACGCGGTCGGTCTGGATGCTCTTCTTCTCGCCGCGCTGGAGCTCTCCCTTCGCTTGCCCACGCTCGTCGATCAGCATCCGGCGAAGGCCGAACCCCGACGGACCACCTTGGCGGAATCCGAGTTCGATCAATCGGCACTGCCCCTGGAAGACCTTCGCCGACAGCTCGCGACTGTACTCGCCGGCCATCGCGCGCTTGACCGTCTTCACGATGTTCGACGCGATGCTGCCGTCATTCTCGAACTGCTCGGCGCAGTACTGGACGGTGATCCCCGCGCGCTTGCAGATGTACTCGTAGTACGCGCTCTCGTCAGCATCCTGGAATCGGCCCCAACGGCTTACGTCGTACGCGAGGATCGTGCGGAACTGCGCGTTCCCCGTCTGCACCTTCTCGATCAGGCGCTTGAGCGCGTCGCGCCCGTCGATACGCAGCCCGCTCTTGCCCGCGTCGGTGAACGTCTCGACGATCTCGAGGCCGCGGCGCGCCGCGTACTCGCGGATGACGTCGGACTGGTTCTCCGTCGAGTACTGCTGATGCTCCGTCGACATGCGGACGTACATCGCCGCGAGGCTCTTCGCGTCGCTCACGACGACCCCGCCCAATCAACGTCGCAAGCGACGCGTACCGTGGAGCACCCGCGTTCCTTCGCGTCCGCATCGTGAGCAGCGCGCCGCCGGTCGATCGGTCGGCGCGGCGTGACGGGAAACGTTGTACTGCGCTCCGGAAAGGGCGACCGGCTTCGGACCTTGGACATGAACGACGACCTCCGCGCTCGGCTCACTCTCCGTCGGCGTGGCGGAGGCATGCGCGGGAGCCACTGTGCGGGGAGCGCCCGCGGTCGTTGAAGTCTGATCGGGCGAAAAATCTTTCGTCAGCCGACGTCGCCGATAGCGCTCCACGGCACGCACCCGACGGCGCGCCTGCACGTCCTCATGAGCGTCGTGCTTCGCTCGCGCGCGACGGACGCTCTCGATACGACCCGCGCGCGCGCACGTCGGCGAGCAGTAGCGGTGTCCGCGGTAGCAGTGGGAACAGAGGAGGAAGCGCCGCTCGCAGTCGGCGAGCGCGCAATTGAGGAGGAGCAAGGGCCCGCGATGATCGCGGCTGGCAGCGTCGTGCGTTGGACGCACGCACGGAAGGTATGCGACCACGTGCGGTGGAGGCCAAAGTACCCGCGCCCACCGGCCTTGCCGGGTTATCGTGGAGCGATGCCCCGCTACACGGTGTCGATCTTCTCGGAGAGCGCGTCTCCGGCGAGCATGCTCGTCCAACGCATCGCCCGCGAGCTCCATCGGGTCGGCGCAGACCCGGTCGACGGCGCGCAGAACACCTACGCGATCGAGACCGACTACGAGCACGAGGCGAAGTCCGCAGTTCAGGTCGCGGTGAACTGGCTGCAGCGCTCGGTCAAGGACGTGTCGGCGCGCTTGTACCGCCACGGCACCACCGACGGCGAGATCATGTGCTTCATCCGCCCGGATCCGGCGTTCACGATGCCGCTGCGGATCTTCTATGCCAGCATCGAGGTCGGTCGCGCCGTGCGCATCGACAACTTTGCCGCGCTGGCCAGCGCGCCCCGCAGCCCCCGCCAGTACGACGAGCGCGTGTACGGAATCGACGGCGAGCTCCGGCAGTGGACGCGGGACCGCCGTCGCACGATGCCGCGCGAAGGCGTCATCGAGGTAGACGATTCGCGGCTCCGTCTTGCCTTCGCGGATGCGACGCTGACCGCCGACGGTCCGGACGACGCTCTGCTCACTCATCGAGGGATTCGCGTTGTGGAGCGCGTCGGGACGTAATGCCGAAGGCGACGAGACGAGCGTTTCATCGCCGCGCAAGAACGCGCACGACTGGCGGGCTCGTCATCGAGGACGAGCACGGCACGGGAGCGTCACGAGCCACACGCTTCGATTGCGGTGCTACCGGGCGCGAGCTCGATGTCTCGCTCGATGATCAGACTTCATCCGGCGCGGCACGATCCCGCGGCCAGCTGGATCGGTACTGCCGCAACCTCCGAGCCCACGCGCGGCGTAGGTCTGATCGCTTGAGCTTGAGCACCTCGGCGGGCGGCACGAACGGCAACACCGACACCGCCCATAGATCGGCGAGGTCCGCCGCCTCGAGCTCAGGATGCGTTTGCTCGACCTCGGCGATGAACGCCACGTAATGCGCCTCCGCCGGACGGTTGCCGACCAGCGGCGCGCGCTGTTGCACGCGCGTCGCACTGAGCAGCGCCACTCCGAGTAGGTCGTCGTCGCTGTACTCGGCGCCATTCTGGTTCGGGAGATACTTGCGCATCGGCGCAACCAGAGGTGCCGCGACCGACGCGCTCAACGGGTGATGGTCGCGTTGACGGCGAAGCGCTACGTGCCCCGCGTCCAGCATTGTTCGCATCAGCGCCATCGGCGGAGCGCTCGTCCACAGCGCGCGCGCATCGCGGTTCGAGGGAAGGGGATCCGAGATCGCCGCCAGCGACTCGAGCGCGCCGGTCGCTCGCTTTGGGGTCGTCGGCGTGGGCGGCGCGGTGACGTCGGTCGCGTTCAGCCATTCCTTGATGCGCACGTTATCGAGCAGGAGGGCGTCGCGCTCGGCACTCAACCTCGCGCGCTCGATCAAGCTCGTCTCGACGCGCTCCACGACCTCGAAGTACCGCCGCAGTCCCTCTCGCGCCCACGGATCGAGCTCGGTCCACGCGGGCAAGTCGGCGGTCGTACCTATTACCTCGCGAAGGCGAGCGAGGTTGCGCGTAAGCCATTCGTTGGCACGCGTCAGCGACGCTGCGATGAATGGCGCTCGGCTCGCCTCGCGCGCGTCTCGGTGCCGGCGCTGCTCGTATTCGCGCGCGCACTCGGCGATCGCATCCCTGCCCCGTTGCACAGCCCGCACGAAGTGAGTGTACGCCGTGGGCGTCGCGTGCGCCGCGCCGGGAGCGTCCTGCCCGCCCACGGGCCGCGCGACACTCGACTTGACTTCATCGGAGCGTGACCAACACTAAGCGCGCGCCCACTGCTTCGCGCACACACAATCGGCCTTCATTTTTCGCCATCATCGGTCATCTCCGGCACCAGGGCACCTTCGGCAAACATCGGCACCTCGGCATAGCCAACAAGCGGCAAAGCCACTCGCCCACCATATCGCCAGCACCTCGCCCACTCGCCATCCAGACCACCTTCGGCAGCTCATCCGGCCACCTTCTCGCGGCATACGAGGCAGAGCGTCCGCACGCCATCAGGCGCGCGGGGGTCTGTCGGTCCCTTCCGGGGTCGACGGTCATGCCGGAGGTCTGCGATGAGTTCCAAGAAGTCGCCGCGCGCGCTCGCGCGGCAGCGTGCTCGCCGTCGGAGTCGACACCGTGTCGCGCTCGTTTTCGTTACTCGGTTCGGCGCCGTATGGTGTTCGGCTCGTGCGCTCTCGCTGATGAAGACGATCGCCCTCGCGGCGATCAACGTCGTCGCCCTTCTGCTCCTGCGCCGGTAGGTGAAGACGACGAGGCCCCCGGCCGCGTGGCCGGGGGCTTGTTGTCAACGCACGAGCGGGGAATTTCCCAACTCAGGGAAGCTCACGACCACCTGCACACGCCGTGTCCGCGCGGCAGTATGTGCCCGTGCCGTCGGCGTACGTGCAGCAGATCGACGACGACTTCCCGAGGGCCAGGCAGTCCAAGCGATCATCGCAACCGAGGAGCTTCCCCATGGCGCACGAGTTCGCGCAGAACGGCGCGGCTCCGTCGGCGGGTACGCAGCAGCCCTTCACCGGTCCGAGTGCGCTGTTCGTGTTGCACACCTCGGCCCCGCACGCGATGGTCCCGTACGTGCCGGTCGCGGAATCGCCGTCGGCCGCAATCGCATCGCCAGCGCCGCCCACGTCGTGCAGCGGCGCAACATCTGCTCCCGCGGGCTCGCTCGGAGGTTCGCCGTCCTCAATGCCGAGAACGGCACGACACCCGAGCGTGCCCGCGAGGATGAACGCGCTGAGTGCGCGGAGGAACCGCCCGAAGGCGATCGGGCGAGGGACCATCACGACGAGCACGTCCCGACCGTGCTTCCAAACGCCAGTTCCCCGATCGCCACCCACGACGCCCCACCCTCGATCTCGATCGTGATCGCGTCGTAGGTGCCGGGGCCGAGGGCCATGCTCGGAAGCCACTGCGGCGGCGCGTTGTTCGGCACAACGACCGTATGGGTCCCGATCGCGATCGCCGTTCCGCCGATCCAGCCTGTGAACTTGTAGCTCTCCGTCGCGCCCGCGGGCGTCGCGTACGCGGCGATCCGCGCGCTCGCGATCGTCAACGGCCGCGGGAAATTCAAGCGGATGCGCGTTCGGTAGTCGCCGGGTCCCCAGACCGTTTCGACGTTGCCATCGAGCATCGCCCCGGGCTTGCCGAACTCCGCCGTGGTCTTGAGCGCCTCAACGATCATCGTTCCGACCACTATGCCGCATCCCTCGAACGCACCGTCGACGACCTCCGCGGTGTCGACCGCGGTGTCGACCACGTCCGCGACGATGCCGTCCGTCGCGGTATCGGCCAGCGCATCGAGTGACGAGGACGCGTCGGTCTCGAACTGCGCCGGCGCGCCGTCCTCGATACCGAGGATCGCGCGGCATCCGCAGGCACACACTGCGAGAGCGAGCCACGCGCCGCGCACTAGAAGCTCCCCGTGAACGCCAGCGCGCCGGGACCGACACGCAAACCCACCGAGGCCTTGGTCGCGCTCGACGTCGGCCAGCTCCACACCAGGATGCCGCCCGCGGCCGCGACGCCCGCGACGATGAAGGCGACGGTCGCGATGTCCGCGCGGGTCCCCGCCGTCGACCGCAGACGAAGTCCTTCCGGATCGCACGCGTTCGCGCGGCCACCGACTCCGCAGTGCGGCGCCGAATCGTCGTAGGTTCCACGCGCCGACCAGGCGAACGCGCCGCCCGCGATCAGCGCGGCACCCGAGACAACGAACAACCCGATGCTGACGGTCGGGATTGCCCGAGCGGAACTCGCACGCGCAGGCTCGTCGAAGCGCAGGGTCACGTCGTCGCCCTCGGCAACGTCGACCTCGCGAGTATCGGTCTTCGCGTCTCGACGAACGACGATCACGTGACGGCCCGGATCCACGGCGACGACGCCCGCGGATGCCTCGCGGCCGTCGATGACGATCGCGCGTGCCCCCGGCGCGGTGATGCGTAGCTTCGGGACACGTCGCTCGAGGTCGATGGCGAGTGCGGTGGCCTCGGCGCGAACACCCTCGTACTTCCCTTCGTCCTTTGGCTCGACGGCGAGCGAAGGAATCGAAGCAAGCACCGCGCGCGCCTCCACGAAACGCCGCAACGTCACGAGCTCGCGCGCGAGCTCGAGGCGGATCTTCGGTGTCGGAAAAGTCGCGTCCGCGGCCTTGAACTTCGCGATTGCGCCGACGTGATCGCCGGCGTTTCGGAGATCGAGGCCCTCATTGAACAGCGTGCGCGCGGTCCCACGCGCGTCTTCGACGCTCGCGGCGTTCGCCGGTGCAGCGATCAAGACGACCGAGAGCGCTGCCAGGCCCCGCATCAGATGTCCTCGTTGCTCTTCGCTGCGGACTTCGCGGCCGGCGCGGTCGACGTCGACGGCTTCGGTTTCGGCGGCGTGACGACCTTCTTCGGCGCGCTCGTGACCGACGGCAGCGCGATCGATGGCGCTGGAACGACAGCGCTCGGCTCGTAGGATGCGCTGGCGACCTGAGACGCGGTCACGGGCACCGGTGGCGCCGCGTGCGTTGTGGTCACTGGCGGCGTCCGTTGTGAATCGCGATCGCGCATGAACATCGCGACAAGAGCCGCGAACCCGATCGCTCCGATGGCGACGGATGCGAACACAGCTCTCCGCGGCGAGCCCTTCGGGGATCTCGGTATGGTCGGCGCCGAGCTCGTAGCGCCGAGCGTGTCCGGCTGTTGCCGCGGCAGCGGACGCGTCGTCGCGGGATCGGTCTCGGCGAACGCAATCGCCGCGTCTGGATCGCGGTCGGTGGCTGCGCTGTCGACCTTCTCGACGAGCGTGACCTCCGCGCCTTCGAAGCTTGCGATGCGAGCGATTCGGTCAATGGAGCGGTGACCGTCGCTCGATGCCCACGGCCGCAGCGCCTCCGCGAGCGACGCGACATCGGTGAAGCGTCCGTCGGGTGACTTGGTGAGGCAGCGCATCACCACGTCGGCGAACGAGTCGTCGGTCAGATCCGGTGTCGGGTCCGCGTTGAGCGTCTCGAGGACCGATGCGAAAGGTAGGCGTCCCGTCGCGCCCTCGAACAGCACGACGCCGAGCGCCCAGATATCGGTGCGCGCATCGACGCGGGCAGCGGACGCGAGTTGTTCGGGCGACATGTAGAGCGGCGTGCCGAGCGGATGCTTCGTATCCGTCAGCGTCGACTCGCCGTATTCCACGGGGTCGAACTTCGAGATGCCGAAGTCGAGAACCTTGAGGACCGCCGACCCATCGGGTCTGCGTGCAAGGAAGAGGTTTCCGGGCTTGAGATCGCGGTGCACGATGCCGAGCCGGTGAGCCTCGGCGAGCGCCTCGCAGGCTTGGAGGACGTGATCGACGAGGCGGCGCAGGGGGAAGCGTCCCTCGCGAGCCAGCGCGTCAGCGAGCGACTCGCCTTCGAGGTACTCCATCACGATGTACGGCTTGCCGTCGATCGCGTCGACGTCGACGACACGCACGACGTGATCGCCTTTGATCGCGGCGGCGGCGCGCGCCTCCCGGAGGAAGCGGGCGACGACGACACCGTGCGATGCGAGCTCCGGCGCGAGCATTTTGATCGCGACGCGCTCCCGGAGACCGAGGTGGGTCGCCGCGTAGACGATGCCCATGCCTCCCTCGCCGAGCACGCGCTCGACCCGGTACTTGCCGGCGATGACGGTACCCGGCTCCATCTTCAACACCTCACTTTAGTGAGGGGTCGGCGCGCCGCCAATGCCGGTAGGTCCAGCCCGTGCGGAAGGACGTCCCGACGCGGCGTTTGCTGCGGACCTTGGGCCGCCGGATCGCGGAGGCGCGGCTCGCTGCCGACCTCACCCAGGAAGACGCCGCGCGCGTGTCGGGCATCCCGTACAAGCGCTGGCAGCGGATCGAGCAGGGCGCGGTGAACCCGACGGTCCGCACGCTCGCGGTGATCGCGCACGCGATCGGCGTCGACTTCTGGGAGCTCTTGCGACCGCCGCAGTCGACCGAGGGCACCCGCCGCGAACGGTGACCCGCAGCCACCCGCCAACGACTGCTCACGCGTTCAGCCCCTCCGCTGGCTCACGAGAAGCCTCCTGGCTCCGTTTGCATCGCCGACGACCCCTCGTCGGCGATGCTCAGGGCGCCCGATCCGACGGAGATTTGCTTGATCCGGGCGTTGTAGGGACGCGCCGCGAGCATACCCACCAGCAACAGGACGCTAGCGTGCGCACGGGAGGGGTTCCGAGAAGCCGGCATCGCGCGGTGCCGAACGACGCCGTGACCGACGACGCCGTCGAACGACGACACGACTCGCAAGCCCCCCTGCGCGGGACGAGGTGCGCCCGCTGCTTGTCAGATCGCCCGCGCTCACGCGTCTCGACGGCATGAAAACGCCGCCTTCGACTCACGCCTCCCACGCCGTCAATCACTCTCGCCGCGCCGTCCATCGGACGGGCGCGCCAGCGGCGCATGCGGCATCGGCATGGGAATCCGACCTTCGTCTGCGCGTGCGCGACGTCGCGCTGCCGATGAAGCCCCGCGACCACCAGCTCGCCGCCTGGGATCGGATGACCGCCCACTACATTAATGAGTGCCGCCAGTCCGGGGTCGTCGTTCTCCCGACGGGGGCCGGGAAGACGGTGCTCGCAGCACAGTGGCTGCTCGAACAACACGTGCGCCGCGGCGGTCGCGTGCTTTGGCTCGCGCATCGGCGCAGCCTCCTGCGCCAAGCGATGTCGACGTTCCGAACCCTCGGGAACGCCGCCTTCCCGAAGGCGTCACTCAACCTGATCGCGACGTCGTCGAGCGATGCGAAGTGGTCGACGGTGAGCCGCGACCACGACGTCGTCTTCTCCTCGATGCAGACCGCGGTGCTCGAGGGCAACCGCGGATTCGTACAGCAGTACGTCGACGAGGCACAGCACGGCGTCTTCGTCGTCGTCGACGAGGCGCACCACGCCCCCGCGCCCGGGTATGCGCGCCTCCTTCGCGGGCTGAAGAGCTTGGGCTGCAAGCTCCTCGGGCTCACGGCGACACCAGTGCGAGCGAGCGACGAGGATGAGCGCCGTCTCGCCGCGCTCTTCGATCAGAAGGTGATCTATCAGGTCACACGTCGCGAGCTGACCGAGAAGGGGATCCTCGCGGCGCCGGCGTTCGAGACGGTGAAGACGCAGGTCAACTTCGAGAAGGACTTCACCGACGCCGACTACAAGCACCTCGCGCGCTACGGAGAGATCGGTCCGCACGTCCTGCGCCGCCTCGCGAAGAACGCCCATCGCAACGCGCTCATCGTCGACCACTACGTTTCGAAGCGCGACGTCTACGGTCCGACGATCGTCTTTGCTGCGGACTCGCTGCACGCGGCGACGCTCGCCGAAGAGTTCAAGAACCGCGGGGTCGATGCGGACTACGTTGACTACAGCCGCAAGGATGCCCAAGAGGTAATCGAGCGGTACCGCGACCGGCGCAAACCGGACGTGCTCGTGAACGTCGAGATGCTCACGGAGGGGTTCGACGCGCCGCACACGCGCACCGTGTTCATCGCGCGGCCCACGCGATCCGAGGGGCTCCTCTCGCAGATGGTGGGCCGCGCGCTCCGAGGAAAGCAGTCCGGCGGGAACGACGTTGCGCACCTCGTGACGTTCCTCGACACGTGGGAGCAGTTCAACGTCCTCGACGCCGAGTACGCGCTCCGTCAAGCCGACGATGTCGAGCAGACGCCCTCGGTGCGCAGTGGCGCGCAGGTCGTCGTCGTCCCGATGGAGCTCGTTCGCGAGGCGTATCGGCTCCTTCAGAGCAACGTGCGCGGGCAGTTCACCGGCGTCTTCCAATGCCTGCCGCACAGCTGGTACGCATGGAACGAGCCGTTCGAGGACGATCAGCAACGCCGGAGCGTGATGGTCTTCGACAATCAGGTCGCCGGCTATGCCGCGATGCTCGCCGCGCACCGGAACGCGGACAGCATCCCCGCGGACATCACCGAGGACGTTGCCCGCGACCTCGTGCGGCGGTACTTCGCGGATGTTCCCGATCCGCTTCCGCGCTGGGCCGATGTGAAGGCCATGCTCGACGCGAAGCGCAAGGGTTGCGAGATCGAGCACTACACGTTCGAGGAGAAGCGCGAGTTCGATCCGCGCACGCTCGCGGAGCGCATCGTCTCCGCGAACATGACGCCGCAGGACGAGCGTCAGATGATCGAGCAGGTGTGGAACGCGAAGAGCGCGTGCCGCAGCGTGTATCGCGACGACCTCCACGCGTTCTTCGAGGACGTCACGCGAGAGCGCATCAACCTACTGACGCCGCCGCGGCCCACGGTCATCCCCGAGGTCGAGCGCATCGTTCCGCAGACCCCGCCGGCCCCATGGTCCCCGACGCAGGCCGGGTACTCGCTCGCCGCGCTCCGCGACAGCGTCGCGAGCGTGAAGCGGCACTTCCCGAACGGCGCGCCGAACGTCGGCGAACTGCGGTGGAGCGAGCGGCCAAACCCGCGGCTCTGGGGCTTCTATCGGTATTCGGACCGGAGCATCACGGTGAATTGCGTCCTCGACTCGCCCGACATCCCGTACTTCGTCCTCGAGTACCTGATGTTCCACGAGATGCTGCACGCCGACATGCCGAGCGCGGGTCACAACCGCGACTTCCGCGCGCGCGAGCGTGGCTACCTCCCGTCCGCGAAGGCGCTCGAGGACGCGGCTGCGCGAGGCATCGTGGCGAGCGAGAAGGCCGGGCCGAACTTCTGGTACGTGTGTGCAGCGCGCTTCCTCGACACGTTCGACCGATACTACCTCCACAAGCGACCGGGGACGATGATGGACATCGGCTAGTTTCGCGCTCGTCTACCGTGACCTCGATATTCGCCCGTGGCGGCGGCGCTCGGCTCGCGCACGTCGACGTCGCGCCGCGCATGAGCCGCAGGTAACCTCACGCGACGCGATGGGTGGCCAGGTCGACGAGGCATTCTGCGACTACGCAAAGGCGTTGGCCTCGTGCCTCGTCCAAATCCTCGACGACGCCGAGCGCCGCCCGGACGCCGCGCTTTGGAATGCGCGGCGCGCCGCAGAAGCACTGTGCGCTGCGATCCTCGTACGCGAGGAGAAGAAGGACCCATTCGCGGGGAGCGGCGGGAAGTCCCCCGACCTGTCGGAGCTGAGTAAGCGCGCGAGTGCGAAGCACCGCGCGCTCGACCAATGGCTGCCCACCCTTCAGCATCTTGGGAACCAGGGTGCACACGTTCGAGCGTGGGCGGCCGAGAACCCGCCATGGGCCGAGGCGTGGGTTGCCGTTGGTTTGTTGGCCGGCGCTACGACGTGGTTTGCGAGCGAAGCCGAGAGGCATTGGGACCTCGACGCCAGTCTTGCCAACCAGCTCCGGAAGCACGCTGACCGCCTTCGGCGACTGAGCGAGGGACCAAGGCCGAAGGGTCCGCGAATACTTTCAAGCGAGATTGAAGCGACGTTGCGAGAGGAACGCGTTGCCCGGCAGCGCCTCGAAGCGCAGTTGGGGGAGATGACGGCCGCTCGCAACGCCGAAATCGCGACCTTACGAGCGGCGAACACCAGTCTCGAGGCGCGCCTCACCGAGTCGACCGAGACCGGTTCGGATCGACGAAATAGGGACGGTGCACGCGGCGCCGGAACGCGAGCTCGCCGATGGCTTCTTCTGGGAATGATGCTCACCGGCGTCGCGATTGGCGTGGCTGTCACTGCACTGCTGCGTCGCCAACGAGAAGCTGGAGACGAACCGCGATCTTCACCGAGAGACTCCGTCGCGCCCGCTGCGGTGGGTTCGGGCGCCGCCGGCGCCGCCACGAACGTCCCCACCGCGGTGCCGAGCGCGGCCGATTCGGCTGTCGCGCCAACGACGTCCGCAACGGCGAGCACCGCGCCACGCATCGATGCGCTGCGGATCTCCTCAGACAGCAAGGGTTGGACGGTGAAGCTTCCGTTCTCGATGATCGAGGAGCACCGCAGCGAGCAACGAGTCGATGTAGTCGCGACTCAGGACATCAGTGTGCGACTCTACGCGTGCCGCGAGGACACCGCGGAGCAACACAAGAACGCAGCGAAGCGAGTCACCTACGATGACCCGCTCAGCTTCGCGACCACCGGCACGGAGCGCGCAACAGGTGCCTCGCGTCTCTTCTATGAAACCTGCTTGAAGAGCCAGGAAGGAAAGAAGGGTCCGCACATCTGCGTGCGGGTTCTCTATCGCACAGGCGCGGACGCGGAGGCTGAGCGGCTGTACAAGCAGCTGCAGATCCCAGAGGCGGCGGAAAAGTAACCTCAGGCCGCGCGAACCTCGCAGCCCTCGGTGAGGTCCCACCACGTCATGCGTGTCTCGCCGCCGAGCGGCTTCACCGCGCTGACCGCGACCATGCGGCGGCCGGCACGCGTCGGCGGCTCGATGACGTACATCACGCCGTGCGGCGTGTAGCGCACGTCGCGGATCTCGACCTGCTCCGGCTCGGCCCCACCGAAGTAGAGCGCCGTCTGCCCGGGCGCGATCACTTCGACGAGGTGATCGCCATGCGGACGAGCGACCGCGGCGACACCCGGATCCCAGGGTCGACACGTTTCGGCGTCGCGCGCGAGCTCGCGGAGCTCCGTCGCGAGCTGTGTGTGACCATGCGCTTCGACGGTGTCGGCGGCCAAGCCGAGCACCTCGACGAAGTTCGTCGCGAGCAACTCGGTGAGCCGCAGGCTGCCGGACGTCGCGTCGTAGATGCAGACGCCCTTGCACGGCGTGCTGCCGATCGGCGATCCCTTCGCGTGAAACGCGCCAACGCCGACGTCCTGCGGTTGGATGCCGAAGCGCGTGCAGAATGCGTCGCGCACCGCCTCCGCGGCCTTGATGCTCGCGCCTCCCGCGCGGAACCAGCAGACGCCGGTCGTCTCGTAGTACCTCTGCAGCGGTTGCTGCGCCCAGGGCGACTGCGGTCCGTACTCATGCTCGATGCACTCCTTGCCACGCGTCTCGCGGAAGCCGAGCACACGCTCGCTGACCTGCATCGGCAGCTCGCCGACGAAACAGCCGTCCGCGACGCGAAGCTGCAGCGGCTCGCGGAAGTCGGGGAAGACCATCGCCTGCGCGATCGGGCGCGTGCGGTACGCGCGATCGCGACGGCAATCGATGCGCTCACGGCGGACGTTCACGCCGAGCACGCGGTACGCGCGACCGAGGTACAGGTGGATCGCGCCGGGATACGCCTCGCGCAACATCTGGCCCATCGTCACGCGCCCGAGCGGCTGCTGCCCGAAGTGCAGACGCAGCTCGCGATCGCCGGCGGTCCGCAGCGGGAACTCGAGGTGCGGACCGCCCTGCGCTCGCTGCTTCAGCGAGAACAGCTCGGGCTCGACCGGCGCGGTCGGCGTGAGCTCGTTCTCGAGCATCGCGCGGAACGTCGAAACGAGCGAGTCGAACGCCTCGCGTCGCACGTCGCCTCGGGCGCGGATCTCGTGCGCCGCGCACAGCGCCTGCGCGTACTGGATGTATCGATTCTGCAGGTACAGTCGCGAGGGCTCGATCGGACGATCGAGGTACGCGCGGAGAGCGTCGTCCCCGTCGTCGATCGCCTGCTGCGCGTCGACGATCACGCAGGTACCGCGTGTGGCACGACGTCCTGCGCGTCCGAAGCGCTGCCAGAACGACTTCATCGAGGGAGGCTTCGAGAGCAGGACCACGGTCTCGATCGTTCCAATGTCGATCCCGAGCTCCAGCGCGCTCGTGGCCACGACGCCAGCGAGCTCACCCTCGTCGAGCGCGCGCTGGATGCGTGCGCGATCTTCTTCCTCGTACCCGGCGCGGTATGGAAGGACGTCCGACGGCGCCGCGTCATCCGCATCGACGTCGTCGTCCACGCGCCCCTGCCGATGCATCGCGGAGACGACCCGCTCGACGAGCATCCGGGAGTCACCGAAGGCGAGAAAACGCCCGCGGCTCCCTCGAGCGACGGCGCGGATCACCGCGGCGTACACGTCGGGCGTCGGCCGGCTCGCGCGGACGAGCAGGACGTCCTTCGGCGGCGCCTCGGAGCCATCGAACGAGCCGTCGATACAGGTCACACGACGTCCGGTGAGGCTCTCGATGAAGTCGGCGGGCGAGGCGATCGTCGCCGTGCTCGCGACGATCTGCGGACGGCACGACACCGCATCCAAGCGCCGCATCAGGTACGCCATGTGCGTGCCGAACGCGCCCTCGTACGCGTGCGCTTCGTCGAGGACGATCAGGCGGAGTCCGTCGAGGACCGAACGCGACACCGGATCCGACGAGCGCGCGAGCAACCAGGCGTGAACGACGTCGGGCGTCATGAGCAATACACGGCATCGCTTCGCGATCGCCGGCCGGGCCGCGAGGACTACGCGGCCATCGATGACTCCCGCCTCTTCACCGATCGCCGCGAGCGCTTCGTTCCAGACGTCGAGCTGATCGGTGATGAGAGCGCGCGCCGGGTACACTGCGAGGATCCGAGCCGTCGGATCGCTTTGCAGCAAGTGCGCGGCGTACGTCGTGAAGACGAGCGTCTTGCCGGAGGCCGTCGGAGTAGCGAGCACGACGTCCTCGCCTTGCAGCTGGACGTCGAGCGCCGCGGCCTGATGACGGTACAGCCCGGTGGGGTGGCGCGCGACGACGTCATCGCGCACGACGGGTTCCAGGCCGTTGGGCAGCGGTACGTAGGACGGCTCTCGTCCTGCGAGATGCGCAACACCGGCTACGCGGAAGCCTTCGGAGTCCAGAAGCGAGATGAGGGAGGTGGTCATGCCGTGGAAGACACGACCGGCGGAATGATCTGACAGACCGCGCGAACCGCGGTCTGTCAGATCATCGCGTCGACAAGCGTCTGCTGGGCATGACGAACCGCCGACCCTCGTCGTACCCCAGGCCCAGCACCACGTTGACCCAGGCTCGATCTCGCGGGCGCTCCGCTCAGCCTTGCCCCCGCGTGACGACGCTCGCGCGGCTCGACTCGCCACGCCGCTGCATTCGATGTGGTGACCTCGCGACGACGTCCGGGTACTGCTTCGACCACGGCGGGTGACCCGCTGGCTTCAATACCGATACTCGTCGGCCACGGCGCGGGCGACGTCGTCGGGGATCGACCTCTCGGTGCGCACGATCACACGATCGACGTCGCGGTTCGCCAACGCGCGCAGCTTCGCGAGGGCGGAGTCGACGTCCTGACCACGCGCAATCGCCGCATCGAGAGCAGCGAGATGTACTTGCACGTGCGCGCCGGCCTGCAGAGCAAGTTCGATTCGAACCCGTTCCGCGTCGGTGCTGCTGCCCGCGAGATCCAATGCACGCGCACGCCACCGGCCGCGGGCCCAGCGTAGGTGCGGGGGCATGAGCTCCCACTCGAACCGGTCCTGCTTGTCGAGCAACGTGAGCGCGCCCTGCGGATGACCATGCTGTACGTACGCGCGGGCGAGCGCTGCGTAGGCGAAGGCCGTCGACAGCGCGGTCGTGTGCGGATCGTCGACGACCGATTGCCACGGTCCACGCTGCAACTCCTCGACGTCTACTGATCGAATCAGACCCGCAACGCGAGCCAGCTCGCTCAGCGCGTAGCTCGATTCGTGGACTGACTGCAGCTCGCGCCATCCGCGACACGCCTCACCGAGCAGCTGGAACGCGTCCCGATAGGAACCAATTGCGGCGTATGCGCGACCGAGGGCGCCGGCGAGGCGCAGATCGTCGGCATGCCGCGCCGGTGGTTCTGGGAGCCGCGGACGCGCCTTCGCGATGGCGGCCCTCGCCTCCTCGTCGTTGCAGTCGGCTGCGGACTGCACGACGTGCGCCCAGAGCCGGGTGCGGATCGCCTGCGGATAGCGTTCGAACTCGCTATCCAACGATGCCATGAGCGCAACTTTTCCCTCGTGACGCTCGGCGATCGCTTTCGCGACGCGCGCCTCCCACAGCGCCCGCAAGGACGGTTGGTCGCTGCGGCCTAATAGCGATCTCTCGATCCCGTCGGCGGACGCGACGACGCCTCTCCAGCTCACCAACCGGCCGGTGCCGGCGACGGTCAGCCGGAAGATCTCGTTGGCCGCTTCTTGCGCGCGCGCTGGATCCGCGCGGTGGTCACCGATCCGACGCTCGAGATCGGGGAACGCGATCGAAAGCGCCTCGGCGATCGTCGACACGCCGATGATCTCGATCGCACCTCCGAGCTCATTGCGAATGCGCTCGGCCTCAAGCTTCTGTGTCGACGCAACGATCAAGCTGCGGATCCCCAGGCCTGACTCCACGACCAGCTTGATCTTCTGCGGAAGGCCGTCGACCCCTCCGACCGATCCGTCCGCTTCGACGCACGCCGTCGCGGCAAGGCTCGAGGGGACCACGACGTCGAGCATGTACGAAGCATTCGCGAGCAACATGGCGAGCGCGAATGAGCCGCCCTCCAAACGCTCGTCGTAGCCGTCGCCGATCTGCGCGACGAACTCGACGCCCCACTCTTCGTCGCGTTCGATGCGACGAACGACGGGGAGGATCGGGAGGTACGTCGCCGCGAGCTGCCGTGCACGACGAAGTGCATCGATGGCCGAGCCGTGAAAACTCGGAGCGAACCTCGTGGCTCGACCCGGCCGAAAGCGGTAGAGCGTCGTCCGCGCACCCGCGACGGCGAGCAACACGACGTGCCCCGGCGGAGCGGGCTCCGGATCGGCGGCGAGCCGACGCGCTGCGTCCAGCAGTGATTCGTCGAACGTCGGCCAGCACCACGGGTGGCGGAGCGCGGCGCTGACCTCGCCCACACCGCGGTCGGGCGGCGAATCTCGTAGCGCGTCTCTTAGCGAGTTCATGCCAGCTGACCCCACCACAGCTCGCTGGCGATCCATCCGAGCGCCTCGAGACGAGCGTCCTTCGCGAATGCATCGCGGAAGACGAAGAGCTCGCTACGACGGGTCATGGCGAGGAGATCGAGCTGGTCGAGACGCGCACGCACGACCGAGTCGAACCGAGTCCCGGCCGTGAACCAAGCCACGGCCTCGAGATCATCACGGGCGTGGATGACGGCGACGACAGCTTCAGCGTCGTGTTCACCCCCGCATGCACGATCGAGCGTGACGGTGAACATACTCTCCCAGTCGTCGGCCGCGAGTAACATCTCGCGCGCGAGCTCGCTGCGTGCATCATCGGAGAGTCGTGCGCGCCACTCCTCGGCACGATCACGTGGCGAGGTCATTTCGCCGCTCGAGAACGCGCGTCGCGAGGCGGCGTCGACGGGCCCCCAGACGCGTGCGATGAGCCCGCATCCGGCGACGCGATCGAAGCGTCGTGGGGAGGAAGCGAGCTCCTCGGCCGCCGCGCGGAGCCACATCGCTGCTCCGGCATCCTCCAAGAGCTCATCGAGCGTCGGCACGTCCACGCGCACGCTGCCGACGACGATGTCGCGAAGTCGCTCTTCGAGCGCTGCATCGGCGAGGACGCGCAAGGCTCGGACATGTCCCTCGTGGTTGATGACGACGACCTCGCCGCTCGCAGTCTGGACCCGCACCGCGCAGATCCCAGCGCCGCCATCGAGCAGAACCAATCCAGCGGCGGTCACACGCCGTTCGCCCCGAACGAGCGAGACTGCCTCCGCAGGGACTCGAAGGGCGACGACCGTGGAGTCCGGCTCCCAGCGATGGATCGGAACGAGGGCGTCGACGGCAGCCTTCAACGGTGCGCTGAACTGCGGGTGCTGCTCGATATCTTCAAGCGCGACCGGCCGTCGCGCGAAGCCGAGCCCACGCCGGGATGCGGGCGGCAGCTCGTCCGCGACGAGCACGAGCTGCTCGGCGCTCAAGCCGAGCTCGTCAAGCAAATCGCGGGGAATGTCACTTGCCATGGGTGCCTCTCATCCCGAGAGACGCGCGGCCGACGCGTTTCTGACGGCGCGTGAAGAGCTCGGCAATGATACGCGCGGCGATCGCGGCATCGTCGGGTTCGAGTTGGCCCTGATCACATAGCTCACGCAGCGCTGCCGCCAACGCAGTGCGCATCCGTTCGTGCGCCTTATAGATGCGCTCCGCGGCGCGGTTGCCCGCGGGCGATCGCCACCGATCCCTCGAGAACGCCTCGAACGCGGCCACCGCTGCGAGTAGCGCGTCCACTGCCTCCGCGGGCGCGCCCGCGGCGCGCTGAAGATCCACGAGACGCTGCCGATTGCGCGTGACGTGTTCTGCGAGGAAGCGAGCGTCCCGCGCTTCGGCGCGCTCTCTGACCTCGTCGGCGTCGGCCGAAGGCGAGAGGGTCTCGACGACGCTCTGAATCGAGGCGATGTGCACGGCAGCATCGGTGTCGACAACCGAGTCTTCGCGTGACAGCGCGCGAAGGACGATCGCCTCCATGGAAACGCTACCGTCGGCCAGCGCTTTGAGATCGTCGCACTGCTCGCGGTATGCCTCGCCATAGCGTGGTGCAGCCGCATCGATCACGCGCGCCATCGCTGTAGCAAGAGCGTCCTTTGCGCGCACGAGGGCCGCGTCGGCCTCCTTTGCTTCGAGCGTCTCGTCATCATGCCCCTCCGCTGGTGTGGCTGTCGCGGCGTGACGAAGCTCGTCTTCTGCGCGGCGCCATCCCTTGCGGAGCTCAGACACGGCTCGGTTTCCGAGACTCGTGCGCACGTAGCTCACCACGATGCGGTCCGCGTCACCGAGCGTGGCGCTGCCGTGCGGGGCAAGAACGGCGTCGGCGTCCTCCGTCGGCATCGGCGCACCGACCCGGTCGATGACAACCTGCATGATCTCGGTCGCTCGGCTAGCAAGTGCCGCTTGTACCTCCTCGACGACCTCGTCACGCAGAACGTCGCTGATGAAGAACGGCTTCCCGCCCGTCGGCGTCACCGCGCCCCTCGACACCGTGCGTACCAGACGCTGCCACTCGGCATAGGCTGCGGTCCACGATGCGCGATTTCGGCCGCGCATCGCTGAAAGAGTGACGATGCACTCGTAGGGTGTCATCGCCGCCACCCCTCTGCAGCCGAGATCCATGCGGCCGCCTGTTCCGCCACCCACCCGCTTTGTTCAGGGTTGCCCCGGTGCTTCGCGTTGTCGGACATCGCTGCGAGCACGGCAGCGTGGGCGGGGCCGTCGTCGGTCGCCGCAGGTAGGAGCTGCGCACCGTCGAGTCGTCCGCAGCCCCCCTCGATCGCCATCCGCGTCGCGATTTCGAACTCGACCGCGAGCTCGCGCCAGCTCGACGCTCGGCGAGCGATCCGCCGAAAGCGATTGACGAGATGATCGGCGATCACGACTCCCGGATGAGTGGTCGCGTCGAACGGACCGACCGATCGCACGAGAGCGCGGGCGTCCGAGCTTTCGAACATCGGTTCGGCCGACCGCAAGATGTGCTCGACGCGTGGGACGTCGAGACGTCGTGTGGTGGTTCCGTCGTTCAGATCGCGTTCGGCGACACGGAGGTGAACGAACGAGAACGAGCCCCGCGGAGCGATGTGAAGGGCAACCCGTTCGACGCACGCGCGAAGCAGTCCTTCGTACCGCTCGCGGTCGTTACGTCGGCTGCGGCCCGCGCGATCGAACGCTGCGACCGCAAACGATTCGCGCGCGTTTGCCGCGAGCGACAGAGCCGCGTTCAACGTGAGTCGCTGGTGCTCCTCACGATCGCGACGTTCGGCGAGCTCTCGCCAGAGGCGCGGGTAGTTCCTTCGCAGCCAGACGTCCGCCTTGCGAAGATCGGCAACGGACGGCACGCGCCGGTTCTCCCGCGCGTTGCGCACGACCGCAGCGATCTCCGCGGTAGCGCGCGAGAGAGCCTGCAACGCGTCCTCACATGATGCGTCACCGCCGATCGAACCTTGCAAGAACGCGCGGCTGACTGCGACGTCGAGGTGCGCGGCGTGTGGTGGGAACGGGATCGTTGGAAGGCTGACGTCGAGGCGTTGACGGAGCGCGGCGCGCAACTGATCGGTGTCGTACGCGCGAACGAGCCAGCCGCCGACGACGACGTCATCATCCGGATCCGCGAAGTTCCCGGACTCGTCGATGAACAGCAGCCATGCGGGCAACGGCGTTCTCCTGGGGGTCCGACCATTCCTACGGGATGCACGTCGCTTCGGGAAGAGGATCGGAGCGACGCGATGTGTCGCGGGCTCTCAGGGCGTGCGCGACGCGTGAGCGATCGGGTATCTTGCCGCGGCATGGACGCGACGAAGCCTCCCTCGCACGTCGTTGAAGACTGCGAGCGCCTTCTGCAGAAGGGGGCCGCGATGTCCGGGCTCGAGGAGGAGCTCTCGATGCTCCGAGGCCGTGTCGAGCGCGGAGACATCCTGGCCCTGCGCATCGGAATGCGCCGCATCGCCGAGGGACTCCTGCGCCACATCGCGCGCGAGGAGGGCGTGCTCGATCCCGAGAAGCGCGCGCACGCCGAGCTCCAGGCACTCATCCAGGAGGTCACGCCTCGCCTGCGCGCGCGCACGTCGCCCGACTTCATTCACCACCTGCACCTGCTGAAGGGGCTGGGAAACGTCTCCGCGCACTTGCGGAGCGACGACGTCTACAAGCAGCCGGGGCTACGTCCAGGCGACCCATGGGCCGGCGTGAAGGCGGGCTTCATCTCGATCGAGTATCTGTTCGGCGAGTTCACCGCGCTGTACCCGCCGCCGATCGCGCCGACCGTAGTCGAAGCGCCGAAGGAGCCGCCTGCCGAGGAACGCTCGACGCCGGCACCGCGACAGCCAGCTGGCGCGACTTCGACGACGGACCTTGGAGCGATGACGGCCTCGCGCGCACTCGCCGATCTCTCGATTCGACAGAAGCTCGCGCAGGTCACCGGATGGACGCAGACGAAGGTGACGCGACGGCTCGGGAGCGTTCACGGAAAGGTGCTTGTTCGAAACATCCTTCCGCTCGACGGCGAGGTACACGAACCGCCTCCTGGTGAGGCCGAGACTGCTGAAGACGACATCACGTACGAGTCGATCGGCGACCTGACACTGAGTAACGTCCAGGCGCTGGGCCTCATCGAGGACGTTGCCCGGCTCGCGGACCTCACGCCCAGGCAAGTGAACAATCGGTTCACGAAGCATCGTGGAAACATGCTCGTGCGTCGGGCTTTTCCGGAGTGGTACGACGCCTCCGTGATCGTACGACTGACGGTACGAACGGCGATCGATTACTCGATGACATCGTTGCTCGCGCGCCACCTCGAGCTGCGTGAGGCAGACCTCGCGAAGCGACTGCGCGAGGTGCCAGGCCAGACGAAGCTCGCGTCGATTCTGCCAGAGCTCGCGTAGGGAGAGCCTGGTCAGACGCCTCGCAGCCAGGACTCAACGGCGAAGCACGGCTCGCACACCGAGCGCATCGCGCTCGAATCGCCAAGGCAGGCCCCGACCACACGCAGTCCATATCGCTCCCTCGCCACGCGGATCTCTTCGACGAGGTTCGATCGGACGGGGAACTCGCCGTCGGAAACCATCATGACGTCGGCCGCACGCCACGCCTCCTCGGTCACCCGCGAGAGTGCGCGGCGCAGCGGTCCCTCGGGATCCGTGCCGCCCGAGAATGACGTCGCGAGGAAGTCGAGCAATGCGCCGACGCCGCCCGGCGTGAGCGCGAGCTCGCGCTCCGCGATTTGCCCCGGCCCACTCCACGACATCAGGATGCACCGTCGGCCATCACGATGGGCGACGCGCATGGCTTCGAGCGCGATCGCCTTCGCCACGATCTCCGGCGCGCCCGCCATCGACCCCGACGTGTCGATCAGAATCAGGATCGGCCCACGCTCGTCGTGCTGACGCCGTCGCGCCTCCGTCTGCACGACCTCGCGCTCATCCGTGTCGAGACCGTCGATCAGGAACGTCGTCAGCTGACGTTCGATGAGCCGCGCTTGCCAGACGCGACGAAGCAGCGGCCGGCGAATAAGCATCGCCTCGCTCGGCAGCATGCGATCGATCTCGCCACCGCGGTCGATGCCGCGCGCCTCCGCGACGACGAGCGGCGTCCGAACCGGTACGGGCACGCGGCGCAGTACGGCGACGACATCCTCGATCGATGACGTCGACTCTGCGCTCGGTTGGAGACGTCCGAGCATTCGGATCACGTCGCGGAGTTCGGGGAGACGGGCGACAACGTCGCGCAGCCGCGCGAGCCGATCGAAACCCACGTGACGAAGGACGCCGCGGGACAGATCCCAACCCAATCCGAGCACGCGCCCGAGCTCGCCGAACGTCTTCTCGATCTCCAGCCACACACGAACCCGTTCGCGCCAACGGTCGGCACACCACGCTTCCGCCATGAGTTCGCGATCGACGCCGCGCTCGATGTGCTCGCCGTCCAGAGACTCGCGACGGCGTCCGCGGCTCGCGAACTTCCTCCGCAGTGCGGCGCGCGCAGCGAGTTCCTCGGCGATCTGCGCCGCGATGCGGGCGCGACGGATTGCGGCTCGGCGTTCGGACTCCGCGATGAGATCGAGCAGTAGCTCGTCGACGAGCGTCGGCTGCTCACGACAAAATCGCTGCAGGCCGAGGTGGGTCAGAACGCTCACGAAGGGTGCGGCGACCCAAGACGGAGGCCAGGTCGGAAGCGGCGCCGGTACCCGTCCAGCGAGCAGCTCGGTTCTCCAAGTGATCAACGAAGCGATCCGCTCGTCGAAGTCGCCGGTCGTGACCGTTGCGAGAGCGTCGAAGATCTCGTGCGGACAGTCCTCCCACGCACCGAAGCGGCGTTGGAGCGCCGTGCCGTCGGAGATCACGCCGAGACCCCACGCGCAACATCGTGCTCGTCGACCTCATCGGGGAGCTCGGCCTCGAGAGGCAGTGCGCGAATCCGCGTTCGCACGGCTTGGAGGCGCGTCGACAACGTGAGCACGTGCTCGCGCTGACGACTGAGTCCGAGCGACGCGACCTCTGCGAAGCTGTCCGGCACCCAAGGGTGGTTCGCGATCGCCACGTTCGCCTCGCGAAGACGGTCATCGAGCCACGCAAGGTGCGCCGCGAGCTCGGCCTCCACGGTGGTCACCTGGCGTTCGATGTTCTCGATCGCGACCCTGCTGTGGCGGAGCGGACCGAGCAACGCCGGCAAGGTGTGCTCGCGCGTGATCATGTTCTTCGGATCTGCGAGCCACTTCTTCCGCTGGTTCCAGTCGCTGAAAGCGCCCCCCTCGGGGACGGTCATCGCGTCGAGCTCCTGCAAGCTCCAGCCGCTGCCGCCGTTCTTCACGTCGACGTTGTGGTAGCCGCGGCGCGCTCCGTCAGGCGCGTGGAAGCGACGAGCGTCGCGCGCGTCGGGGCCGACCCACTTCGCGGCGTCGTGCGGTTCTCCATCGGGGCGCTTGAATAGGAGCCGACCCTTTGCGTCCCGCTGCTGCGCCTGTTGCGACGCGAGCTGTTCGACATGGTGCTCCCACTTGGACACGAGCCGCGACAGACGCTCGGGCTGTCGCACGCCCCACGCCGCGACGCGCTGGGCGTACCAATCGAACACGAGCTCGCGCTGTTCGGGCTTCTGCCAAGCGCAGTGCTGTACCAACCACAGATCCCACGGAGACACCTCGCTCCGCCCATCGGTCACGGCGGCCACACGCAGCAACCGGACGATACGCAACCACCGGCGATCCGACACCGCGATTCCCTTCGCGCGAAGGAAAGTGCGGAGCTCGGCGAGCAACTCCACGACGGGAGACGGGACGACCACGCACCTCGCGGCGGCGTTCACCGCTTCGACGTCGCCCGGCGCCAGACGATCGTCGATCGTGAGATCCACGCCGTCGCCGCCGGAGGCCAGCAGCATCGGGAAGTCCCCATCACGCACCGGCTCGACGTGAAGGCGAAGCAGGAATCGATCGTACAGCGCGGCCAGCTCGTCACCCTCCGGCAGCTCGTTGCTCGCGCCGACGAGCGTGGCGAGGGGCACGCCCACTCGTTGCCCATCGTTGTCGAAGCATCGCTCGTTCAAGATCGTGAGCAGCGCGTTGAGGATCGCGCTGTTCGCCTTGAAGATCTCGTCGAGGAAGGCCACGGTCGCCGTCGGCAGGTATCGGTCCGTCTTCCGAACGTATCGATCCTCTTCGAGCGCGCGGATCGAGAGCGGACCGAAGAGCTCTTCGGGGACGCTGAAGCGGGTGAGCAGACGCTCGAACCAGCGTCCCTCGCGGAAGACTCCCGCGAGACGCCGGGCAAGCAGGCTCTTGCCGGTTCCCGGAGGTCCGATCAGCAGGGCGTGCTCTCCGGCGACCGCCGCGAGGAGAAGCAGGCGCGCGGCGACGTCGCGGTCGACGAGGCCGTGGCCGAGAACGTGGTGGATGCGGGAGAGGCGTTCGCGAGCGGGGACGTTCAGCATGCCCGAAGGACGCGTCGGGCCGGGTCGATCTGACAGCGCGTCGTGTCGGGGTGCAGACCATGTTGAGACCCGTCGGCTTGGCCACGGACCAATGGTGAGACTGAGCCGTCCCGAACATGGCCCACGTTGCGCAGCGGCAGTCGTTGCGCGAGACTACGAACGTCACTCATCAAGATGCGCTGAGGGTCCCGGCCCGACGAAGCGCGGCCAACCGATCCGCAAGGACACGGTGGCACAGCCGGAACAGCGGCCCCGCCGCCACGATGAGGAGGTTGTCATGCTCGAAGAGATCATTGCGGTCGTTCACGCGCGCTCATCGACCCCCGTTCTGATCGAGATCGCTCGCACGCATCGAGGTGCGCGTATCGATAGGAGGGTCTTCGCTTGGTCGAACGGACGCATCACCGGGACGGTCGGCATCGACGGCGTCGAGCTGAAGCGCCGATGCGGCGTCATGACGTCGCCGTTCGCGCTCGACGCGCGCGAGCTCGCTGCCCTTGCGAGCGTCTCCGCCGACTGGTCGGCGCGCCGCGCATCGTGGGCCGCGTACTACGTCTCGTCCGCCGGCTACCCGCCGGGCTTCGGCGCCGCCGCGTACTACCAGCCGTGCGGCGCCGAGTCCGTCCCGCGAGTGCTCGGGCGTGATCTGTTCGGCCGCGCCCGCGAGGGAGATTGGCTGATCGGCAGCGAGGAGATCCGCGAGCTCGACGTTCACGTGCAGGTCGCTCCCGCGATCGAGGTGACCGGCGAGATCTGGCGACGCGGCGAGCGGCACACCACCCCTGGCGGCGAGATTGTCGGATGCGTGTACGTGTTCGGCTCGCTGCACGCGCACGCCTATCGTCGGCAGCTCCGGCTCTCGCGCGTGCATGATACGGCGCTGGTTCTCGAGTCGGGAGAGGAGGCCTTCGTCGCGGAGCTCACCTCCGTCGTCGCGGGCTGAACGGCCCGCGGCTTCGCGAACGGGGTACCATCGGCCGCGATGGCGAAATCGATCCTCACTCTCCTCAGCGAGATCCGCGATGAGGAGATCGTTCTGCCCGATCTCCAGCGCGACTTCGTGTGGAAGGAGGATCAGATCCGACAGCTGCTCGACTCGCTCATGCGCGGGTACCCCTTCGGCTCGCTGCTCCTGTGGAACACGCAGTTCCTGGAAGTCGCTTACCGCGAGTTCGTTCGCGACTTCGTTCCCGGGCTCGCCCACGTGGCGAAGGTGAAGCCCGTCGGCAAGAAGCTGAAGATGGTCCTCGACGGCCAACAGCGCCTGCAGTCCTTCTATCTGGCGGTCTTCGGCACCCACGACCATCGGCGACTGTACTTCAACGTCACGAGCGGCCCCGACGGCGTCGGCTCCACCGACTCCGACGACGACGAGGGCACGGGAAAGAACTACAGCTTCCAGTTCTGGCGCGACGACGCCACGAATCGGCCGAAGCGCTTCGTGCGCGTCTCGGACATCCTCGGGTGGAACGTGAACTTCGTCGACGACGAGATCGACAAAGTCATCGCCGATGTTCCTCTTGAGGGCGACGCCGCGAAGATCGCGCGACGCAACATCCGGCGCGTGCGCGATGTGTTCCACCGCGACGTTCCCGCCGAAACGATCGACGAGGACGTGATCGATCCGAAGCAGGCGCGAACCCTCAACGAGATCCTTGACATCTTCGTGCGGGTGAACTCGGGCGGCACCGTGCTGACGCGCTCCGACCTGATGTTCAGCCTGATCAAGACGAAGTGGACTCGCGCTCGCGAGGCCTTCGATGCACTCGCATCGGACGTCCAGAAGAAGATCGGTGTCGTCCCGATCGACAAGGACTTCATCATCCGCGGCCTCCTCACCATCGCGGATGCGCCTCCGTCCTTCGACGTCGAGAACATCGAGCGGCACTGGGAGGACATGCAGACCAAGTTCGACGTGTTCGCGACATCGTTGAAGACGACGCTCGATTTCTGTCGCTCGACCGACGTGCGCCTGTTGTCCGCGAGCTTGCTCGACCCGCCGGCGACGCTATTTCCGATCGTGTACTACCTGAGCCTGCAGAAGAACGGGTCGGTTCCGGATGCCGATCGGCAAGGGCTGCGCGCGGTCCTGTACTTCCTTCTCTTCAACAAGTTCTTGGGAGGGCGCGGACCCGAGGCGCGCATCCGCTATCTACGCGAGGTGATGCGCAAGAAGTCGGGCGGGCCGCTGCCAGTCGATGACCTCCTGAACGTCATCAAGACGCGGCAACGGCACCACCACGTCGCGACGACGGTCGACATGCTCAACGTGAACCCGCGTCTCGCACTCAACATCGCGCAGCCGAACGCAGCGCGGGACACGCTCTCGTGGCAAGAGCGTGCGGAGGTCGACCACATCTTCCCTCACTCCGAGTATCGGCCCCTCTACGGCGAGGTCATCGACGACATCGGCAACTTCGCGTACCTCGGAAAGCTGCGGAACATCCGCAAGAACGCGAGCGAGCCGGCGGACTACTTCGCATCCATCTCCGATCAGGAGCTTTGCGACGACTTCCTCATCGAAGATCGCGCGCTGCTCGCGAGGGAGCGGTTCCCGGAGTTCGTGGAGAAGAGACGCGCCTTGATCACGTCGCGCGTGCAATCGTTTCTCGGCAGGTGACCTGCGGCATCAATGCTGGTGCGCATGATCGGAGGAGGAAGGTTTGAAGGTTGAGGTAAAGCGGTTCTCGCTCGTCCAGTTGCGGCGCCTCTTCGAGCGCAGAATCCTGGCTGTCCCGGAGATCCAGCGCGAGTTCGTATGGGACGCGAACAAGGTATGCACGCTCCTGGACAGCATCTACCGCGGCTACCCGATCGGGTCCGCTCTGATCTGGCGGACCAACAGGCGCAACCAGACCCAGCTGCGCCAGAAGCTGCACATCCTTCCCCATTACGACGAGTCGAACCGCGAAATCTGGTTCATCGTGGATGGGCAGCAACGCTTGTCAGTGCTCTACCACGTGCTCTCAGGCGAGCGCCGCCGCGTCGAGAACGCTCGAGGTCGGCCAATCGCATTCGATCGGTTCTTCTTCTACGCGGGCGCGCCGGACGAGGAGCGCGACACATTCATCTATCGGCAGGGCGCGACGCCCGAGGGATATGTCCCCCTCATCGACATCCTCGGTGATCGACGGCGGCGCGGCGACGCAGTCGGTGTGCGGACGCGGCGGCGCATGGACGAGTGCCGCTCCGCGATCTTGAACGCCGGCTTCTTCCTACAGGTCATGTCGGCGGACCGGCTCGAGGACGTTCGCGAGACGTTCATTCGCATCAACGCGCAGGGCACGCCGGTGAGCAGCGCCGACAAAGCGTTCGCACGCGCATCGAACCTCGAAGTTCGACACTGGGTACGTGACGCGAAGGCGAAGCTCGCGCCCGCCGGGTTCGGCGATCTGCCGGACGAGACGATCCTCTCGGTCCTCGCGTTCATGTTTGACGGTACCGACATCGCCGGACGTGCCTGGGAGCGCGTGATCCGCCGCATCGAAGCCGGAGACATCGACCGCCGCGAGTTCGACAAGCGCTGGCGCTCCATTGGACGCTCGCTTCCGTACGCGGTCGACTATCTCCGAAATCATTTCGGCGTCGCGCACCTCGGCTTCCTACCGTCGACCCAAATGGTCGCGCTGCTGACGTTGTACTTTGCACACCGCGACGCGAAGCGTCCTTCGCGCCGAGCGGCCAATCTCCTCCGTCAGTGGTTCTGGCTCGCGTCGGTTTCCGATCGCTACAGCGGGCGAGGCTATCGAAAGAACCTCGCGGCGGACGCGCGCTTCATGCAGCGGCTCGCCGAGCACGGGTCGGCGCGCTTTGAGGGCACGGCACCCGTTCCTCTGCGCGATCTTCGCTACGCGGAGTATTCGGCGCGGTCGTCACTCTCTCGCGGCTTCTTTTGCCTCTTGAGCCTCCACAAGCCGCGATACCTGGAGGACGGAGAGCTCGTTCCGAGCGACAGCTACGCGAGCATCGCCAACCGGCCCGATCGGCACCACATCTTTCCCCGGCATCTCTTGCTGCGTTTCGGCTTGGTTGCGCGCGACTTCAACGCGCTGCCGAATGTTTGTTTCCTCGTGGCGCGAGAGAACCAAACCATCGGTTCGAAGGCGCCCCGGAAGTACCTGCTCGAGATCCCCCATACCGCGCGTGCCAGACGACTCGCGCTGCGGAGCCACCTCATTCCGGACGGCGCTTCGTCCGGCTTGTGGGACGAGAGCGCGCGGCGCGGCTTCGAACGGTTCATGGAGCAGCGCGCCGAGTGCATCGCCGACGCGTTCGAGGCGCAGGCCGGACGAGAACTGTTCCGACGTCGGTGACCTCGCCGCGCACTTCTTCTTCCTGCCGCCCATTGAATCGGCCGCCGCCACTCAGGCGCGGACTCGTTAGGTCGGCGCCGCGGTACGCGTGCTGACGATAGCCGCAAGGCCCAGGCGGTGTTCCGAGAGCTTCTTCGCTGCGGCCTCGGGAGAAAAACTGCCCGCGGTCTTCTGCATCGACCCGACAACTGCCTGCGCGCCGTCGATGATGCTGCTGATGTGCGTGGCGGTCATCACGCGGGCGCTCGCTGGCAGACGTGCGTACGTACCGACCTTCGTCATCGGGTGCACCGTGATCGGAACGATGTTGCCACGATCGGCGTACGTCTCTTTCGCCCATGCCTCTGCCTGCATCAGCTGCCCGGCCACATGCTTCGCGATCTCCTGTGTGTCCGGCTTCGTGCGGTTCTTGGCCTCCAACGGGACAACCAGTTGTCCGTCGAGCCACAGCACGTCCGGACCATCGCGGGTTTCTTTGTCCGGGCGCCGGGCATCGAAGCCCAGGAGTGCGCCGAGGTCACAGAGCGCCTGCTCGAACAGATCGTGTGAAGCCTCCGGCGCGAAGGTCAGTCGGGCGCGCAACGCATCGAGTGCCGCGATCGCCGCGTTGGGATGGTCAAATTGCTCCAACCAGGCGACGAAGCGTGCGGCGTTGCCCGCCGCGGCAGGGCTGGTCTTTCGGTACTTCACCCCTCCGGAGGGCATCAGCAACTGCGGATCCACCTCTCGCGCGGCCGTCTGCACCTCAAGTGATCGCGCTGGCTCGTCACGACGGAGGTACCACGCGACGCGCTGAAGCAGGAAGGCCTGCTCGGCGGCGGGGAGGGTATGGGTGTTAAGGAACGTGCGCAGCGTTGAGGCCGCGTCGGTGCCTCGGTTGGCGATGTGCTGATTCCACGCGCGACGTTCGGCGACAGCCCGCGCAAGCCGGGAGGGTGCCGTGGTGCGCGAGGGAGGTGTCGTCGTCTTCGCGAACTTCTGATAGGCGCGCCGCCAACCCGGATCGCGGTTGAGGCATTGCCAGATCAACGTCTCGATCTCAGTCCGCCAGCCCGAACCCTGTCGAACATCTTTCGCGATCGTCATGCCGAGTTCGATCTGCTTCCGCGTCTGTTCGGTGAGATCGTCCCGCGTCGCCGTCATGGAGATGTTCTCGACGAGCTCGTTGCCGTAGAGCAGAACGACGGAGTAGTCCGACGGCGAACGCACGGCGCGACCGAGGCCCTGCTCGATACGGTGCATCACGGTGCGACGTCGGACTGCGCCGGCACCGCGACAAGCCATGTCGACCATGTCGACGACGGAGTACGCGACCGGTGCGCCGTCGAGCACCAGCAGTCGACACGCCTCGTCGGGAAGGTCGAGACCGTCATACCTATTTGCGAACGCGACGAATCGAGTTCGTTGCGTGCGCAGATCCGCAACTGCGGCCGGCACCTCGTCGGAGGTCGCGACCACTCGCGCCCCAACCGTAGCCCATCGTTTCGCGGCCGCGTGTGTCGGCGCAAGCACGACGACGGTCTTCCCCTTCTCGGCGACCCGCTTGCACATCTCCGCGAGTTCATCCCACTTGAGCGCTTCGGACGGCTGCGCGGTCATCAGCCGCGGCACGAGGACCATGCGCTCGCCGACGCCGCCAGCGTCGGCCAGCTCCACGGGATTCTTCGCCGCGTCCTCCGAGCAACCGAGCTCGCGGACCAAGACGGACTCGTCGGAGATCGTCGCCGACATGAAGATGCGGCGCTGCGCACCTTCGTACGTCGGCACGCGTTCGACGGGGGGCACCTCGGGCGCGATTTCGACGGCTTTCGCGGAGAAGACGCAACGGCACCCGTGCAGCACGTTCTTCAATAGGCCCCACGTCAGCGGCATTCCCTCAAGAAGCGATCGGTCTTTGGGTCCGGTACCGCTGCGCCGAGCGCGGTACGCCTCGTCCTCGGTCTTCGAACGGTCGACCAGAAGGCTCGTGACGGCGTCGAGGTGCTCGACCCAGACCCAGTACGGAACTTCAAGCCCCCCAACGCCCACGCCCGCCTCGAGCTCCTCGGCCGAGCCGCGATTCTGATCGCGCAGAGCCGTTCGGAACAACGCATGAAGTTCGTCGAACAACTGATCGTCGCATGGGATCGTGAGTCGAAATTGCTGCCGAACGATTTCGATCGCGGCGTGGGCGTCGTCGACGAGGAGCGCGTGGATGCCTGCCTTCTCGAACCGGCCAGCCCGGGCCTGGAAGATCGACTGCACGCTCGTCACGATGATGGCGTGAGCGGCGAGAGCCTCAGGCGGGATCTCGACGCCGCCCAACACGGCGACGGCAGGGATGCCGCATCGTTGACTCTCCTGAGCGACTTGGTCGACGAGCTGGTTGGTGGGACAGAGAAAGAGGCACGGCCTCTGAGTCTCCATCATGTGCGAGTAGAGAACGACAAGGCCGATGGTCGTCTTGCCCGCGCCGGTCGCAAGCTTGAGCACGACGTCTCGTTCGTCGCGACGCTCAGCCCAGGCCTTCAAGAGCGCGATCTGCGCTGGGCGCAGGGTATGGTGCGATTGCTGGCGGTCGAGCGTCTCGTACAGCGCGAGCGGATCACGCGGATCGACGTCACCTATGCCCTCGGCGAGCTTGTCGAAGTCCATGGCGTCCGAATGAGACTCGGGGGGCGGACGGCGGACAAGGGGACGCTGCGACGCAACTCGCATCCGCCTCCGGTCGATATGTGGAATGCACCGAGAACCCGACGCCGCGGATCGCATGGATCGCAAACCCGAGCCCTGCAGCATGACTCGTCCGAATGGTGAGCAAGGGCCGCTGCCGTGTCACCGATGCGGTGCGCTGACGGCCTTCTGCGCCGCGTGCCTTCAAGATCACCACGTGCCAGTTAACGGTGCCGGCGTCCGCGCCGCGTGCGATGAAGAGCAGCCGCGGCATGGGCGGCGGCGCGACAACGGCGCCCTCGTCCGGGAGCCCCGCTAGCCGGACGCTTCGGAGGAAGCCTGTCCGTGTCGGTCGCGACCCACGCACCGGATCGGTGTGGGCGACCGCCTCCGCGCAGGATAGCAGCAGATGCAACAACGGCGGCGGCAACCCAGGGCCGCTCGCTGTCGACCGGGACCGAAAGCCCCCAGCTCCGCGACCTTCCGGCCCCGCCCGCGCCGCATCGCAGGTCTCGTGCGGCAACGAACGCTCCTCACCACCCGCGAAGCCGCGGCGTACTGCGGTTACAAGAACGACTCCGCGATCCGCAAAGCGCATCGCGAAGGTCGACTGCTTCCCGCCGGCCGTCGCGGCGGACGCGGGTGCTGGATGTGGAGCATCAGCGACCTCGATCGCTACCTCGTCGGTCTGCCGCCCGCTAAGCTGGAGGACGGACGCTCCGGTCCTCCTCCATCTGGAGGACACGATGGCGGAAACGAAGTGGGTCAAGCGATGGAACAGCTGGATCGCGCCGAAGCCCTCGAAGCCGGGGGTGTGGCGCAGAAAGGAAGGAGGACACCTCGTGCGGGGTCGAGCGATCGATCCGCGCTCGGGCACGATCAAGCAGGTGCGCATGGTGTTGCTGGAGACCGACGCGCTCGTCGCGTTCGAGCTCCTGCAGCGCGAGCTGCGGACGATTCGCGAAGGGATCGCGGTGGAGAACAAGCCATCGATCGGATTCGGCGAGTTCGCCGCCACGCTCTTCGAGGAGAAGGTCGTGAACGGTGAGATCAAGTCGGCCGCGGGGCGGGACAAGTGGGGCGGCATCCTCGAGCACCACATCGTCCCGCAGCTCGGACCGATCGCGGTCGACAAGCTCCGTCACGCGGACATGGTCGCGTGGCGGAACGAAGCGGGCGCGAAGATCGCGGCTGGCGACTACGCGCCGTCCACGGTCAACGGGTGGATCGACGTGCTCCGTGTCCTCACGAAGGCCGCGGTCGCGCGATACGAGCTGCCCCGCGATCCGATGGTCGGCATCAAGAAGTTCGACACCAGTGAGCACGGCTACACCGAAGAAGAACCGAACAGCTGCACCCATGAGGAGCTCGGGCTGTTCCTCGCCACGCTGAAGGAGAAGTACCCGCAGCACTACGCGTTTGCGTGCCTCGGGTTCTTCCTCGGGCAGCGACCGTCCACGCTTCGTCCGCTCCGTCGGAAGGGCGCGACGCCGGACTTCGATCCGAAGACCGGCGTGCTGCTCATCCGGCGATCACAGGTGAAGGGCGACGAAGTGATGGAGACCACCAAGACGAAGATCCGGCAGAAGATCGTCCTGCCGCCGGAGCTCGTCACCATCCTCGAGCAGCACGTCGAGCAGCTGCCCGAGGGACCGATGCGCGACTCGGACCTGCTCTTCCCGTCGGAGACGGGAGGGCACCGTTCGCGCTCATGCCTCGATCGCCCGTTCGACGTCGTCAGGCGTGCGATCGGGCTGAAGAAGAAGATCACCCCGAAGGCGATGCGCCGATCCTTCCAGGATCTCGCACGCGCCGCCGAGGTGAAGGACATCGTCACCCGCGCGATCTCGGGTCACGCAACCGAGACCATGCAGCACCACTACAGCACCGTCGCCGAGGCCGAGAAGCGTCAGGCGATCGCGAAGGTCATCACCCTCGCCGGCGTCTCGAGTGGTCTGCATGGTGGTCTGCATGCTCAAGAAAGGAAGAAGGCCGCCGGAGCCTGAGCTCTCGACAGCCTTGTTTTCTCGATGATTCGTTAGTGGGCGTTACAGGATTTGAACCTGTGACTTCAACCGTGTGAAGGTCGCACTCTACCGCTGAGTTAAACGCCCGAGAGGCCCCTTCTTAACGGGCCTCGGGCCTCCCGGCAAGCCCGAACCGATATCCTGGCTCCGATGCGTGGCGCGCTGCTCGGAATGCTCTTGGGCGCCTGCTACCAGCACGCCCCCGTCCCCGCGCCCGCGACCCCGTGCGCGTGCGGCGCCCACGCCCCGAAGGATCTCGATCGGAAGACGCTGTGCTCCGACTGGCCGTCGAGCGTTCGCACCCACGGCTCGTTCCCCGAGGTCGACGCGAAGTCGTGCTTCGTGCGCGTGCGCTACCCGGGCGCGAAGGCCGATCCGATCCCCGAGGGCTGCGGCTACACCGCGCCCGATCTGTCGAAGGAGCTCGCGCGCTACGACGCGATCGCGAGCGGCGACAACCGCGATCTGCCCCTCGAGCTCCGGTGCGCCCTCCCCCCGAACGAGCGCATCCTGGCTGCGCGCACCAACGCGACCGCGCTTCGCTCGATCCCGAAGAAGCGCTACCCGTACGCCGCCGTCGCCACCTTCGGGTACGGCACGCCGATGCAGGAGAAGACGCCGCTCCTCAAGTGGCGTCCGGGCGACGCGTGCCCGCAGCTCAACGCGCTCTCGCTCGATCGACTCGGTCAGAACCGCGAGCGCGCCGCGCGCGCGGCCGAGGCGTTTCACGCGGGCGTCGGCCCGGTGGTGACGGTGAGCGGCGGCGCGATCCACTCGCCGGTCTACGAGACGTGGATCCTCGCCTACTTCCTCCACTGCGAGCACCACGTGCCGCTCGAGTCGATCGTGGTCGACCCGTGCGCCGACCACACCCACACCAACCTGCGGAACACCGCGGGGCTCGTCGTCGCGCTCGGCGGGCGCGCGGCGTACGTGGTCACCACCGGCATCCAGGTCGGCTACATGCAGGAGTGGACGACCTGGGATCTCATCGGCGGCAGCATCGATCAGCGCTCGCTCCGCGACTTCGGCTTCCTCACGGGCAGCCACCGCCAAGCGAGCGTCGGCGCGGACTTCGGCTTCTGGCTGACGCCCTATCGCTTCTGGGCCGACGACAAGCACGCCGACGCGACGTGCGTGCGATGAATGCTACGCTCGAGGGCGTGGATCCCGTGCACGCCGCGCTCGCCGCGCTGCTGAGCACGCCCGAGCTCGCCGGGCGCGCTGTCGCCGGCGTGTGGCTGTTCGGCTCTCTCGCGACGGGGCGAGCGCGCGCGGACTCCGACGTCGATCTCGCCGTGTTGTGCACGCCTCCGCTCGGCAACGACCGCTTCGCGCTGATGGACCGGGTCGCTTCGCTCATCGGTCGGGAGCTCGACGTGATCGACCTCGCGACCGTCGCGCCCGCGGTCGCGTGGGAGGTCGTCACGACCGGACGCCTCCTCCACGAGCGCGACGAGCTCGCAGTCGAGAGCTTCGTCCGCCACGCGCGGTTCGCGGTCGAGGACGCGGCCCGCCGCGATCGGATGGTCGTCCTCGCCTCCACCGGACATGTCGGGAGCGGGCGGCGGTGACGGTCCGTCCCGCGGTCGTGCTCGCGCGTCTCGCGCACCTCGCACAGGTGCTGGTCTCGCTGCGACGTCTGGGCGCGATGACCGCGGCAGAGCGCGCCGGCGATCCGCTGCACCGCCTGGCCGCAGAGCGTGCCCTTCACGTCGCCGCCGAAGCGATCTTCGACATCGGCCATCACGTGCTCGCTGGCCGCGGCCTCCCCATCCCGAGCACCTATCGCGAGGTTCTTCCCGCGCTGGTCGCTGCCAACGTGATCCCCCGGGCCCTCGAGGCTCGCCTCTCCGGCCTCGCCGGTCTGCGCAACATCCTCGTGCACGACTATGGCGACGTGGATCCCGAGCGCCTCTGGGAGCTCATCGACACTCGTCTGGGCGATCTCGAGGACGCGGAGCGGGCGCTCGCCGCCCTGCCCGAGCTCACCGCTCCGCCTGCGTGAGCGCCGACGCAACTGCGCGCGGAAACTACAGCGACGCCAGCACCTTCCGCCGCGCGAGCGCGTTGGTGGGGAGCGTGCGCAGCTCCTTGCCGTCCGGATCGTTGAGCGTCCAGACCTCCTGCCGGCCCTCGCTCACGCCGGTCTTGCTCCACACGATGCGAAAGTGATTCGCCACGAGGTTGCCGTTCGGGAGCACCTCTTGGGTCGCCCCGTCGTAGAGGAACCGCTCCTTGCCCGACACCAGATCGAGCGCGTGGGCGGCCCACGACGTCACCCACGCGGACGTCTGGAAGAAGATCGTCGTGCCGTCCGGCGAGAAGAACGGCTGGTTGATGTCGAGGAGACAGCGCTCGACGTCCATCTCCGCGGGCGCCGGCCGTCCCTCGAGCACGAGCCTCGGCGCCCCCCCGGCCGCGAGCACGTAGAGGTCGTGGTGATTCTCGGAACGCACCCGCACGAACGCGAGCGCCCGACGGTGCGGCGCGAACGTCGGCTCCGTGTCGGCCGGTCCGTCGGTCACGAACGTCTTGCCCCCCGCGGCGTCGACGAGCGCGATGCGACCGGAGCTCGCCTCGACGGACACCGCCGCCGCGAACGCGGCGCCCGAGACCGGCGAGACCGTCTTCGGGAGCTCCTGTACGACGGCGGGCGTCGTCGGGAGCGACGGCGCGGGCACGGGCGGGGGCGCGGGTGCGCTCGAGGTCGAGGGCGCGGCGACGACCTGGTCCCGCGCGATCGGGAGCTCTTCGGGACGACCGCACGCGACCAGCAGCAACGCGACCAGCGCTCTCATGCTGCGCTCCTCAGCACGGACCGCGCCGCCCGAGAATGCGGGCGATCCGCGCGGAGAGCGGGGGCGGGCGCGTGTCCGCGTCGCCACGGAAGCGTGCCCGCGGCCACTCGGCGCTGAGCTACCATCGCGCCCCGATGCCGGGACCGCAGGTCGAATCCGCAATTACCAACGCCCGCGTGAAGAAGACCGACAAGCGCGGGTTGATGCCGCTGAAGGAGGCGCGCGCCCTCGTCGCCGCGACGGAGATCTACCGCAAGGGCGACGGCGAGATGATCGACGGGACGTTCGTCCTCGAGAGCGATCGAGTCTGGGCCGCGCTCCTCTCGCTGGAGGACGCCGCGGAGTTCGTGCGCGAGGCGCAGCGCATCAAGTGGGCGTTCCACGTGCGCGGGTTCGACAACCTCTCGCTGCTCGAGCGCTACGGCGACGGCATCCTCCCCTGGCTCCGCTCGCGGATCGATCGCCGCGGCACGCTCCACAACATCCCGTGGTGCGTGCTCCCGTGCCTGCTCGCGATCGACACCCGCGAGGCGCTCGAGGTCGCCCTCAGCGCGCGCGCGCTCGACGCGCAGCTGCCGGACTTCACCCAGCCCGGCGCCTTCGCCTCCGATCGCCACGACGACGCGACGGAGCAGCCCGCGGCGACAGATCCGCTCGAGGTCGCGCGCAAATGGATCGACGCCCACCCCGGGCGCTTCCCGTGGCTCGAGGAGCTCGCGAAGGCGGGCAACGCGCAAGCCGCCGCGCTCTTGAGAGATCGCGCGGCCGCGTTCGCGATCCCGCCCGCCGTGCGCGCGCTCCTCGACGCGGCGCCGGCGATCGACGAGCCGCCGGGGCCGATCTGGAACGTCGGCGCGCTCGACGCCGCCGCCGAGGGCTTCGACCTGCCGATCTGGGACAACGCCAACTACACGACCGGCGCGATGCGCGTCACCGGCTTTGCGTCGCGCGAGGGCGACACGCTGGTCGTGCAAACGATCACCTTCAACCCGCGTGGCAACGAGCCGGTCAACCGCGACGTGAACGCCTACGGCCCGGGCGCGAAGAAGCCGTCGTCGAACAAGCTGCTCGTGCCCCAGAGCGACATGGAGCCGATCTGGCTCGACGACACCAACCGCGTGGCGGCGAACAACGTGCTCCACGTGTGGGGCGAGCACGACGCGAAGGGCCAGCCGATCAAGGACAGCCGCGGCACCCGCCTCATTCCGAGCGCGTTCCCGCCCGACTACTTCGTCGTCGCGCTCGCAGGCGAGGACGTGCAGGTGAGCCTGCACATCCCCGACATCCTCGGCCCCGTCGACGATCGCCTGATGGAGCTCCACCTGCTCACGCCCGAAGAGGGCCTGCTCCTCGAGGTGTGCACGCACCATCGCGACAAGCTGTTCCTCGACGAGACCGCGCTGAAGAAGACGGTGGGCGCGCCGCCCGGCGCCGTGAAGCTCTTCGAGCTCGACGACTTCCAGTGGCCGCTCGCGGGCGAGAAGTCCACGGTCGATCTCTTCACGATGGTCGAGGCGCTCAAGGCGCGGCGGCAGATCACGCGGCTGCCCGGAGAGCCCAACTCGCACCCGCGCCACTTCCTCCTGCCGCTCGCGACGCTCCGCTTCTACGCGGGCGGCAACGCCTGGCCGCCGGGCGACTTCCCGATCGCGCCGCCGCGTCCCGCGCACGGCCCGGGCAAGACGCCGTATCAGAACTTCCTCCTCGAACGCGGCTGGCCCCACGGCGTGCAGCTCCTCCACGGCGGCATGCACGAGGAGATGGCGAACGTGCGCGTCACCCTCGAGTACCTCCTCAACGCCGGCGCCCCGCTGATGCACGTGTACTGGGGCCGCCGCGTCGCGACCGCGTGGGTGCGCGCGATCGGGCTCGCCGAGAGGTCGTTCACCCTCGCCGACAAGGGCGTGAAGAAGGCCCTCGCCGACGAGCGCCCGCTCTACGGCGGCGAAGCGCGCGCGCTCCTCGCCAAGTTCGCGGCGACCAAAGCGAACCTCCCCGCGTGGCTCGGCGCCGACCTCGCGCTGCTCCTCGAGGTGCTGATCGGCGGCGCCGAGACGGTGCTCGCGTTCGCCGACGTGCTCGCCGAGAGCACCCACGGAGCGATGGCCGCGGCCGCCTTCGAGCTCGGCTTCGTGCTCCGTCGCGTTCCGGAGAAGCCGTTCCGCATCAAGAGCGACCGGCAGCGCGCGCCGATCCTCGATCGCAAGAAGGTCCGCGCCGCGCTCACCGCAGTGAAGGCCGAGGGTGAGGTCGCGCGCATGCTCGAGCTCGCGCTCGGCAAGACGAAGAGGGCGCGCACCGAGCTCGAGTGGGCGCACGGCAAGGATCCGAGGGCGGGGATCCTCGCCGCCGAGCCGTCACCGTTCGACGCGTGGCTCGTCACGCTCGCGGGCGACGACTACCTCCGCAAGGTCGGCCCTCGCCTCGTCGAAGAGGCCGACAGCTGGACGGTGACGCAGCTCGCCGCGCTGAGCTCGCCCCTCGCCGCGGAGCTCCTCGAGCCCCTGCGCCGGGCCCGCCCCGACCTGGCAGGGGCCTTTGAAACCGCAGGTATTTGACGCTACTTGCATCCATCCGCATAAAGACATAGATCCTTCCCGTGGCGACGCCGACCGCGGAGACAACGAGCGCGCGCTGGGAGCTCTACCGGCTCCTCGGCGAGCCCGTCCGTCTGCGGCTGCTCGCCCTCGCGGCCGAAGAGGAGCTCGCGGTCGGTGAGCTCGCCGAGCTCCTCGCCGAGTCGCAGCCCAACGTCTCGCGCCACCTCGCGCCGCTGCGCCACGCCGGCCTGATGAGTGAGCGCAAACAGGGCACGCGCGTCCTCGTCCGCCTGGCCGACGAGGCCATGCGCGACGCCGTGGTGGCCGACGCGCTCGTCGCCGGTCGCAAGCTCTGCGAGGCCGACGGCTCGCTCGCCCGCATCGCCGACGTCATCGGCCAGCGCGACGAGGTCGCCCGCGCCTTCTTCGGCGCTGCCGGCAAGGGCGCGCGCGAGCTGCCGAGCTCGCAGCCCGAGCTCGCCCCCTACCTCGCCGCGTTCGCCGCGCTCATCCCCCACCGCGAGCTCGCGATCGACGCCGCCACCGGCGACGGCGGCCTGCTCGAGGTCCTCTCGCCGATCTTCGACAAGGTCATCGCCTTCGATCGCGAGCCGGCCCAGCTGCAGCGCGCGCGCGCCAGGGTCGAGGCGCACCACCTCAAGAACGTGACGCTCATCGAGGGCGACATCGAGCGCGTGAAGGTCCCCGCGGCCGACGTCGTGTTCGCCGCGCGCTTCCTCCACCACGCGCCGAAGCCGGCCGCAGCGCTGCGCTCGCTCGTCGCGCTGGCCAAGCCCGGCGGCGCCATCGTCGTGATCGACTACGCGCGCCACGACGACGAGTCGATGCGCGAGCAAGCCGATCTGTGGCTCGGGTTCGAGGCCCGAGAATTGAAGAAGATGACCGCGGATCTCGACGACGTCGTCGTGCGTCCGCTGCCCAAGCCCACCGGTAAGACCCCTGACGCGCACCTGCCCTGGCAAGTGCTCGTCGCACGAGTACCCAACAGGAGAAAATCGAAATGAGCACCGAGAAGAAGAACTACAAGGTCGCCGACATCTCGCTCGCCGACTGGGGCCGCAAAGAGATCCGCATCGCCGAGACCGAGATGCCCGGCCTCATGGCCCTCCGCGCGGAGTTCGGTAAGTCGCAGCCGCTCAAGGGCGCCCGCATCGCCGGCTGCCTCCACATGACGATCCAGACCGCCGTGCTGATCGAGACGCTCACCGCGCTCGGCGCCGAGGTCACCTGGACCTCGTGCAACATCTACAGCACGCAGGACCACGCCGCCGCCGCGATCGCCGCCACCGGCGTCCCGGTCTTCGCCTGGAAGGGCGAGACCGAGGCCGAGTACGACTGGTGCATCGAGCAGCAGATCAACGCGTTCAAGGGCGGCAAGGGCCCGAACATGATCCTCGACGACGGCGGCGACCTCACCGTCTTCGCCCACCAGAAGCGCCCCGACCTCTTCGCGGGCGACGATCCGGTTCGCGGCATCTCCGAGGAGACCACCACCGGCGTGCACCGCCTCTACGAGATGCACAAGAAGGGTGAGCTCAAGGTCCCGACGTTCAACGTCAACGACTCGGTCACCAAGTCGAAGTTCGACAACCTCTACGGCTGCCGCGAGTCGCTCGGCGACGGCCTCAAGCGCGCGACGGACGTCATGTTCGCCGGCAAGGTCGCCGTGGTCTGCGGCTACGGCGACGTCGGCAAGGGCTGCGCGCAGTCGCTCCGCGGCCTCGGCGCCCGCGTCCTCATCACCGAGATCGACCCGATCTGCGCGCTCCAGGCTGCCATGGAGGGCTACCAGGTCACCACGATGGAGAAGGCCGCTGCCCAGGGCGACATCTTCATCACCGCGACCGGCTGCAAGGACGTCATTCGTCCCGAGCACATGAAGCTGATGAAGAACGAGGCGATCCTCGGCAACATCGGCCACTTCGACGCCGAGATCGACGTGAAGTGGCTCGAGTCGAACCCGGAGATCAAGCGCGAGAACGTCAAGCCGCAGGTGGACCAGTTCATCTTCCCGGACGGCAAGCGCCTCACGCTCCTCGCGAGCGGCCGCCTCCTCAACCTCGGTTGCGCCACCGGCCACCCGTCGTTCGTCATGAGCGCGTCGTTCACCAACCAGGTCCTCGCGCAGATCGCGCTCTGGACCGAGCAGGGCAAGTACGCCGTCGGCGTGCACGTCCTCCCGAAGAAGCTCGACGAGAAGGTCGCGCGCCTTCACCTCGGTAAGCTCGGCGTCGAGCTCACCACGCTCACCAAGGACCAGGCGGCGTACATCGGCGTCCAGGACGTGGCGGGCCCGTTCAAGCCGGAGCACTATCGCTACTGATCATGCCGTACCGCGAAGCGCCGCCCTCGAGTGAGGGGCCGAAGGGTCCCATCCTCCAGAGCGGCGTTCCGCGGATCCTCGGCGCCCTCGCGGTCGTTGCGGCGATCGCGGGCGGCGCCGCTTACTTTTTGTCGCGCCCGAAGCCGCCGCCGCCGATCGACTACGGCGTCTACGGAGAGCTGGTGCGGACGCTCGAGGCGAAGCTCGACGGCGATCCGTGCGATGCGAGCGGCGCCCACAAGCTGCTGCAGCTCTACGTGGGTCATAAGAACCATCGCGGCGCGGTGGACTGCTCGGAGGCCTTCCTCGCCAAGTGCGGCGAGAACGACGCCGTGCGCAGCCTCGGCGTCGAGGGCTACCGCGGCCTCAACGACTACAGCGGCGCGCTCGCCTCGGCGAACAAGCTCGTCGAGCGGCGGAAGGAGTTTCTCCTCCTTCGCGCGCAGATCCACCGGCAGTTCCGCAAGAACGCCGAGGCCGCCGCCGACTACCAGGCGCTCCTCGCGACGAGCGACGACGTCGACGTGCTGAACGAGCTCGTCGAGGTGTTGAGCCCGTGCGAGGGGGCGAAGGCGCTGCGGAAGTTCAACGCCAAGAAGGACGACGCGATCCTGGAGCAGAGAGCCGAGCTCCTCGAGAAGAAGTGCCACTAGGCGCGCGCGTCAGCGAGCGCCTGACCTCAAATACAACCCGCTCCCTCACGGTCGCGGCTCCAGGTGAGGCGCGCGCGTCAGCGAGCGCCTGACCTCAAATACAACCCGCTCCCTCACGGTCGCGGCTCCAGGTGAGGCGCTCGCTTACGCGCGCGCCTATCTCGGCGGGCCTATTTGTCGCAGTACACGTTGGTGTCGAGCTTGTTGTAGGTGCAACCCTTCGGGCCCGTGCAGTCGCCCTCGACGCCGAACTTTCCCTTGAGGCATCGGAGCCGCTGGGTGTGGTCGGCGTTGCACGCGTACATGCCCTCTTCGTCCGGCTCGCAGCGATCGCCCACTTGCTGCACGGACAGGTCGCAGTGGATCGACGGCGGGTACGCCTCGCACTTGTCGGGCCCGCGGCACTCGTGCGTCTTGAGGAACACGCCGTCGATGCACTTGAGCCGCTGCTTGCCGTCGACGCTGCACGCGTAGCCGAAGCTGTTGCACTTGCTGCCGACCTCGGCGACGGAGTCGTCGCACTTGGTGGAGTTCTCGCAGCCGGCCTTGCCGAGGCACTTGTACGCAGTGAACTTCCCGTCGAGGCAGACGAGCTGCTCCTTGCTGCCGTGGCACGCCACGAGCCCGCGCTCGCTCGGCCCGCACAGGTCGCCGTCGCCGTTGCCGGTGATGTCGCAGTTGGTCTTCTTGGGGCCGAGCCAGCACCCGCGCTCGCCCTTGCACGGCATCGCCACGAACTTGCCGTTCACGCACACGAGGCGCGTGGTCTTGTCGAGACACGCCTGCTGATCGCCCTCGCACGAGCTCCCCGCGCGCGGCTTGCACCCGATCGCCAGGAGCGCGACGGCCAAGAGGTAGCGAACCATGCGCCGCATGGTCGCAAAGTCGGTGGCCGCTTGGAAGCGCCGGCGCCTACGGCGACAGCAAGCGGAAGCCCCAACCGCTGCCCTCGCGCTCGAAGAGGACGCGGTCGTGCATGCGGTCGGGGCGGCCCTGCCACAGCTCGACGGCGCTCGGCACCACGCGATACCCGCCCCAGTGCGGCGGCCGCGGCACGCTGCCCGCGGGATACTTCTTGGTGAGCTCCTCGACGCGCGCGAGCAGCTCGTCGCGGCTCTGGATCGTGCTGCTCTGGTGGGACGCCCACGCGTTGAGCTGGTGGCCGTAGGGGCGCGACGCGAAGTACTCGTCGGACTCCGCGGCGGAGATCTTCTCGACGACGCCCTCGATCCGCACCTGACGCTCCATGGTGGCCCAGTGAAAGAGCAGCGCCGCGCGCGGGTCGCGCTCGAGCTCGTGGCCCTTGCGACTCTCGTAGTTGGTGAAGAACCGCGGCGAGCCGTCGGACAGGCCGCGATAGAGCACCACCCGCGACGACGGCCCGGCGGTGGACAGGACCATCGCGTCGGGCATGGGCACCGCGGCGGCGACCGCCGCGTCGAACCACTCGACGAACCTCTCGATGGGATCGTTCACATCGGCACGTGTACCACGCCGACGTACGCGGGTGCAGCGCCGAGCGAGACGGTCTTCAGCTTGCTGAGCTTGCCGTCGGCGCCGATGCGAAATGTCACGACGTTGTTTGACGCCTGGTTGGCGGCGAGCAGGATCTGCCCCGTCGGGTCGATGTGGAAGTTGCGCGGCCGCTGGCCGCCGGTCGGCTCGTGCCCGAGCGAGGCGAGCTTGCCCGCGGCGTCGATCGAGAACATGGCGATGCTGTCGTGGCCGCGGTTGGACGAGTAGACGAACTTGCCGCCAGGGTGCACGTGGATGTCGGCGCCGCTGTTGCTCGCGCCGCTCACGCCGCTCGGCAGGGTCGACAGCGTCTGCTGCGAGGTGAGCGCCCCGCTCGTCTCGATCTTGAACGACATGATCGTGTCGTCGAGCTCGTTGACCACGAAGGCGAAGGCGCCGCTCGGGTGGAAGTCGATGTGCCGCGGCCCGGCGCCCGCCGCGGTGGACGCGCGGGCCGGCGAGAGCGCGGTGAGCGTGCCCTTGCTGTCGTCGAACGCGTACTGCGCGATCGAGTCGGTGCCGAGCGCCGGCACGTACGCGAACTTGTTGCTCGGGCCGGTGAGGATGGAGTGCGACTTGTTGCCCGCGGCGTCGCCGCCGGTGCGCGCGCCGAGCCTGCCGTCGGCCTCGATCTTGAAGACGTTGACGTTGCCGCCGCCGTAGTTGGCGACGAGCACGAACTTGCCCGTCTTGTCGACCGAGACGAACGCCGGCCCGTTGCCCATCGACGACACGCGATTGAGCAGCGTGAGCGCGCCGGTGCCCTTCGCGATGGAGAACGCGGCGACCTCGCTCGAGCCCTCGTTGACCGCGTACAAATACTTCGCCGTGGGATCGACCGCGAGGAACGACGGGTTGCTCCCGCCCGGAAACTTCGCCCGCGGGGTGAGCTCGCCGGTGGCCACGTCGAACCCCAGCTGCTGGATGTCGCCGTTGCCGCACCCCGCGTAGACGTACGCGGTGGTGGCCACTGCCGTGTCGGGCAATACGTCGATCATCGCGGAGTCCATCGGGTTCGATGTCTCGTCGACGCTCGTGTCGTGGATCGTCACGTTCGTATCGCTCGACGCGACGTCCTCGCCCGCTGCCGAGTCCTGCTCGGCCGGGACGGCCTCTGCCTCGCTCCCACAGCCCATCAGAACCACAGCCGCGAGCGCAAGCGAGTGGCTACTCTTCATCGAGGAAGCATGCTCCCCCTCCCCGCCGAGGTCTATCTGTCCGACGCATCGCACGCGGCAGATCAAAAGCTCATCGCGGACCACTGGACCTGCATCGGCCGCGTCGAGGACGTCCCCCTCCCCGGCGCCTGGATTCGCGGCCCCGGCCGCCTCATCGTCGTCCGCGGCGAGGATCTCGAGCTCCGCGCGATGTTCGACGTCTGTCGCCACCGCGCCTCGACCATCGTCGACGGCGAGTCCGGCCGCGTCGCCCGCCTGGTGTGCCCGTATCACGGCTGGTCCTACGACCTCTCCGGCCGCGGCAAGGAGTGCGACGGCCTGGTGCGCGCGCACGTCACCACGTGGGGCGGCTTCGTCTTCGTGTCGCGCCGCGCCGCGCCCCTGCCCGCGCCCCATTTCATCACCGCCGATCTGGCGATGCTGCGCGCCGGCCATCGCGCGCGCTGGGAGGTCTCCGCCAACTGGAAGCTCCTGGTGGAGAACTTCCAGGAGTCGCACCACTTTCCGAGCGTGCACCCGGGGCTCGAGCGGCACACGCCCTTCGCGCGCTCGTCCTCGATCGTCACCGGCGGGCCGTGGCTCGGCGGCCGCATGGAGCTCCTCGCCGAGACGGTCTCGCGCGACGGGCAGCGTCACGGCCGCCCGCTCATCGCCGAGCCGGGCGTGGTGCACGACGCGCTCCTGTTTCCCACCTCGCTGTTCAGCGTGCAGCCCGACTACGTGCTCTCGTATCGGCTCTCGCCGCTCGCCCCCGACCGCACGCGCGTCGACTTCTCGATCCTGTTCCATCCCGCGGTCGCGCACCTCGACCACCCCGACGTCGTCGAGTTCTGGCAGAAGACCAACGACGAGGACCGCGCGATCTGCGAACGGCAGATGGAGGGCCTCCGCGAGGGCGTGTGGACGCCGCTGTGCTACGCAGAGAGCGAGGACGGCATGATCGCGTTCGACGACATGATCCGGCGGGCGTACTCGTGAGCCGCCTCTGCGGCCTGTTCGGCCGGCCCTACGTCAACCTCGAGCCGTTCTTCGACGTGAGCGTGTTCCCCGCGCTCGACCGGGAGCTCACCCTCGGCCTCGCCCGGGTCGAGCCCTCGTACACGGGCGGGACGCTCAAGTGGATGGGCGTCGTGGCGCCCTGGCAGGTCGACGACGGCTACCGCGACGCGATGCACGCCATCGAGGCGATGACGTTCGAGGAGTGGCAGGACTTCGTCTCGCTCGCCGAAGATCCGAGCGTGTTCGACCCGGCCGAGTGGCGCTCCTACCGCTTCGGCGACGAGACCGACCACCCCTTCACCCGCGGCCAGCTCGAGCTCCTCAAGCTCCGCCACCACGTCTATTTTCCGTGGAAGATCTGCTACCACCTCCTCGAGAACGACCGCTGGGAGGACAAGCACTCCGGCGAGGGCAAGTCGTTCTCCGAAGAGGCGCGCGAGCTCTTCCCGCAGACGGTCGGCTTCATCGAGTCGCTCCCCTTCGTGGAGATCGGCCGGGTGGTGCTCTTCGGGCTCGAGGCGCACGACCACGCCCCCTACCACCGCGACAGCGAGCCCGGCCGCTCGGAGTCGATCGCGCAGTCGATCTCGTTCTGCCCGCGCGGCGACAAGCGCTTCGCGCTCCGCACCGGCCCCGAGGGCGAGCCGCTCGTCGTCGGCTCGCGGATCTACTGGTTCAACGACATGGACTGGCACGGTGTCGAGCCCGACCCATATTTTCGTTATTCAATCCGCGTAGACGGCGTCTTCGACCCCGCCTTCCTCCGCGCAATCGCCCGCTAACCGCACGATGGGAGCCGCGAGCGTCAGCGAGCGGGTTGTCGCGGGGGAAGAACAACCCGCTCCCTCACGGTCGCGGCTCCAGCGCGCCGTCCGGAGCCGCGAGCGTCAGCGAGCGGGTTGTCGCAGGGGAAGAACAACCCGCTCCCTCACGGTCGCGGCTCCCGGACTACAGCACCCACGAGTACGCCCAGTATCGATACGCGCTCCACACCCGCTCCGGTGTCGGCTCGCCCGGAAGGAGCGGCTGGGGCGAGCCGATCGGCACGATGCGCACGCGGAGCTCCTTCTTCCCCCGGGTGAGCCTGCGCGGGACGATGAACTCCTCCTCGCGCCACCGGCGGTTGCTCGTGATCTTCTCGGGCGGCGCGTTGAACGTCTCGGTGGTCCCCGGCGTCCACCCGAAGAGCGCCGTGTTCGAGCCCGCGAAGTACCACACGCCGGCCCGCTCGCCGTCGATCCACACCTCCGCGCGCTGGTCGACGAACGACTGGTCGAACTTCCGCCGCAGCACGACGCCGAAGTTGTTCGGGTCGATCTGCAGCGTCATCTCGCTCGGTCCCGTCATCCGCCGGCCGGTGTCGCTCGACGGCGGATACACGGAGAGCATCTTGAAGCGGTCCCAGTCGATGCCCCACTCGTAGCGGCTCTCGAGCGTCTCGGGCTCCGAGGCGCCCTCGGCGGTCCACGCGTGCTTCGCCTCGTCGGCCGCGTCGCCCACGTGGAGCGCGTCGGTCTGCACGAGGCACGCGCGCGGCCGGCCGTACCAGAACGTCACCGTCTTGTAGTGCTGCGTCGCCTGGTTCTCGGCGCCGTGCTCGAGGCGGATGAGCGCGTTGCGACCGAACGGCATGAGGTCGGAGAGGAGGAACCGATAGGCGGACTCGATCTTGTCCTCGGCCTCGAGCGCCTTGTCCGGCGAGGGCGCGCCCGTGGGGTGTCCCGCGAACGGCAACGTCATGGTCTGGCCGCCCCAGTAATCGCCGCCGCCCGCCCACTCCTCGGTGCCGGTGCCCATCGCCTGCGGCGTCTGGCTGTCGTCGAAGAAGAAGCGCGGATCGCCCTCGAGCGTCGTGAGATCGGCGGCGTCCGAGAACTGAAACGACGTGCCCACGAAGTGACCGCACCACGCGTCGCTCCCCTCGACGCCCTTGGTGTCGAGCAGCACCAGGTCCTGGCTCGGGGTCGGCACGGGGTGGTCGCGGTAGGTCGCGTGAAAGTACCCCACGTGCCGCTGCGCCCCGAGCGGCTCGCTCAGCACCTCGAGCTTCACCCCGTCCGGCACCTCGATCCGCGCGCGCGAGAAGAACGGCATCGGGAACGACGACGTGAGGACGATCGAGTCGCCGGCGTAGCGGATGGTCGAGGGGAACGCGCGGACGAGGAACTCGCGGCCGTCGCGGTTGAACAGCGTACCGGCGCCGAAGAACAGCGCGATCGGCGCGTCGACCGAGGGCGCCGCGCGGTCGTCCCACGTGATCCGGATTCGCTCGTGTCCGAGCGCCGCGCGGTCCCGCGGGAGGGTGAGCCGGAGCGTACGGATCGTCCGCGCGCCCTCGAGCGCGACCGGTTGCCCGAGGTCGCCGCGGACGTGCCGCAACAGGTTGAGCACGTCCTCCGGCGGCGCCTTCACGTCCCACGTCTCGATCGGGCGCGAGAGCGCGCTGCTCGAATCGTATAGGTTAAATATATAGTAACCCGTGCCGTAGAAGGCGCGCTCGTACCCGAGCTCGAACGACTGGGTGAACGGCACCGGCACCCAGCTCAGATCGGCCCCCTTCGTCGTGGACCAGGTGAAGGCCAGGGGCTCGGGGAAGACCTCTTGCGGGATGAACGTGGAGCCGGTGATCGGCTTGGTCGGATCGGCGGTGGTCGTCTCGGCGACGATCGTGTCCCTGCCGTCGGCCGTGTAGTGCCACGGCGAGCCGTGCCAATGATTGGTGCGGACGAACGCGAGCACGCCGCTGCCTGCCACGTCGAGCGGAACGTAGGCGTCTGCGCGCTTGCGGAGGTAGTGGGCGGCGTCGGCGGCGCGGTTGTGACCGGTGCGATCGAACGTGCTCCGCATGTACGTGCGCTGCCCGATGCGGAGGTGTGCCCACCGGTCCCACATCCGGAACGCGTCGAACCCGACCGGGATCAGCGGGGGCTTCGCGGGATCGATCGCCCCCTCGTCGAACGGCGGGGGCTCGGCGTCGCCCGCGTCGCCCACATCGGGCACCGACGCATCCGGGTGTGTCTCGGCGGGGTGACCGCACCCCGCGAGCCAAACCAAACAAATGCATCCCCAACGCATCGCTCGATCCATACCGCTCCGTGAGCACCGGGTCGAAGAGCGATCGCGAAATCGTCTGCTACGCTCGGGTCCGTGCGCGCGCTGCTCCTCACGCTGACCGTCTCCCTCGCCGCCTGCGGCAGCAGCGAGGGCGATATCGCCGCCACGCCGCTCCCCACCGAGGAGCAGGACGCCGGCGCCGAGATCTCGCCGGCCGACGCCGCCACGCCCCCCGAGGACGTCACCCTCACCGACGCGCCCGCCGACGCGACCGAGAACGACGCGCCCGCCGACACCGCCCCACCAAAGACGGACACCGCGGTGGTCGACGCCGGCAGCCCCTGCCGCTCGCAGCTCACCGCCAAGGGCATCTCCTACAAGGTCACGGCCGCGCGCGGCGTCGTCGACGCGGTCAACATCACGGGCCCGATCAACGGCGTCCTCTTCGCGAGCGGCACCGGCACCACGCCGATGGGCGATCCGGTCGCGTGCGAGTTCGCGCTCACGCTGTCGAAGTTCGCCGACCTGCTCAAGTCCAAGGGCTTCGTCCGGGTCGGCACGCTCGGCTCGTATTGCTACCGCTGCTGCTGTTCGTGGAGCACCACCAACTTCTGCCGAGGCATCGACGACCCCGAGCCCGTGTGCGGCTCGAGCGGCTACTCCAATCACTCGTGGGGCCGCGCCGTCGACGTCCGCTACCTCTACAAAGCAGACGGCACCCGCTACGACATCAACGACGCGCGGCACTGGGTGATCTCGACGCTGCCCACCTGCACCGGCGGCCTCGCCGCGCAGACCGGCATCAGCAAGGAGCTCTACACGCTCGCCTGCGACGCCACGTCCACCAAGGTGTTCGGCATCGCGCTCACGCCAAACTACAACTCGGCGCACCGCAACCACTTCCACATGGACATCGGCCGCAGCGGCACGCCCACGTCGTGGTCCACCAAGTGGACCTGGGACCCGGGCTTCCGCACCGACGATCCGCCGGCCGACTACAAAGACGACCACTGCGGCGAATAACCCGCAACGATGCTCATGGGGAGCCGCGAGCGTGAGCGAGCGGGTTGTCGAGCCCCCGCTCGAACCCCCGCTCGAGCCCTCACTCGATAACCCGCTCGAGAACCCGCTCCCTGACGGTCGCGGCTCCTGGTCTACAAATCCAGGTCGGCGGGGTCCATGGCGGCGCTGCCGCGGTCGACCTCGATCTCGGTCGTCTTGAGGGCGACGCGGCCCCCCTTGGGCACGTCGTGGGTGAGGAACACGCCGCCGCCGACGACGCTGCCCCTGCCGAGGGTGGTCTTGCCGCCGAGGACCGTGGCGTTGGCGTACACCGTCACGTCGTCCTCGACCGTGGGGTGGCGCTTGGTCCCGCGGATCACGCGGCCACGCGCGTCGCGGGCGATGGAGAGCGCTCCGAGCGTCACGCCCTGATAGAGCTTCACGCGATCGCCGATCACGGTGGTCTCGCCGATGACGGCGCCGGTCGCGTGGTCGAGGAAGAACGCCCGCCCGATCTGCGCGCCGGGGTGGATGTCGGCGCCGGTCTTGGTGTGCGCCCACTCGGTCATGATTCGCGGCATCATCGGCACCGCGAGCTGGTGGAGCTCGTGCGCGATGCGGTAGACGGTGACCGCGAGCAACCCGGGGTACGCGAGGATCACCTCGTCGAAGTTGAGCGCCGCCGGATCTCCGTCGTACGCCGCCTGCACGTCCTCGAGCAGGAGCGCCCGCATCGCCGGCAGCCGCTCGAGGAACCGACGCGCGATCGCGCGCCCCTCGTTGCGACACTTGGGCACGTCGGGCTTGCCGTGCTCCTCGCCGCGGTAGCAGAGGCAGAGCTCGATCTGCTGCTCGAGCTTCTCGCGCAACGTCGAGAGCAAGACACCCACGTGATAGCCGACGTCGTCGTCGCTCAAATCCTGCCGCCCGAAGTACCCCGGATAGACCAGCTGCAGGAGCAGCTGCACGATCTTGATCGCCTCGTCGCGCGACGGCAGATACCGCTTGTTGATGTGGTGCGCCCGGGCGTCGCCGCGATAGCTCGCGAGCATCGCGTCGACGAGGGGCTGCAGGCTGGGCTCGGGCGGGGACGAGGAGCTGCTCACGCCCTCTTCGTAGCACGGCGCGTCAGCATCATCAGCGCGAGCGCCAGCAACGCCGCGCCAGCCGAAGAAGAGCCGTTCCCGCCGAGCGCGCAGCCGCCGCTCATCGCGGTGTCCGCGGGCGGATCGGCGTGATCGTGCCCGTCGCCGAGGTCGGCGGTCTCGCCGGGCGCTTCGGTCGTCTTGTCGCCGCAGTCGCCCGTCTGGCAGTCGTCGACCGGCGGCGCGCCGGGCGTATCGGACGGCGGCTCCTCGGACGGCGGCGGCGGCGCGGTCTCGTCGCACGCGTCGCCCTTGCCGTCGGCGTCGCTGTCGACCTGATCGGCGTTCTTGTCGTCGGGGCAGTTGTCCTTGCTGTTCTCGATGCCGTCGCCGTCGCGATCGGTGTCGCAGGCGTCGCCCTTGCCGTCCTTGTCGAGGTCGGCCTGATCGGCGTTCGCCACCAGCTTGCAGTTGTCCTTGGTGTCGACGATCCCGTCCTTGTCGTCGTCGAGATCGCAGGCGTCGCCCTTGCCGTCCTTGTCGGTGTCGACCTGCGTCGCGTTCTTCTCGCGCGGGCAGTTGTCCTTCTCGTTCACGACGCCGTCGCCGTCGACGTCGCCGTCGCAGACGTCGCCCTTGCCGTCCTTGTCGAGGTCGTCCTGGGTCTTGTTCGCGTTGCTCGGGCAGTTGTCCTTCTCGTTGAGGATCCCGTCGCCGTCCTTGTCGGTGCACGGGCCGGCCGTCATCGGGCCCCAGTACTCCCAGTGCCACGCCTCGCTCGGAACGGTGCGCTTGAAGCCGTAGCTCGCACCGTGCTTCGACAGCCACGAGTACACGCCGGACGCCGAGGTGTTGAGGTCGAGCGCGTGACCGCTCTGGTGGTTCGAGTACCCCGGCCGCGCGGCGAGGTTGCCGCCGTTGCACGACTTCGTCAGGTAGCAGTTGTAGAGATACTTCTGCTCCGCCATCGTCCGGAAGCCGCTCACGATCCACACGCCGACGCCGGCCTTCTTCGCCGCGGCCTGCATGCGCACGTACGCCATCGCGGTCGCGAGCTCGACTGGCTTGCCGTCGACGGTCACCACCTTGATCGTGAACGCGGTGCCGGACCGATAGCCGGTCGCTGTCTTGATCGTGCAGCTGGTGATGCCCTCGGCCTCGCGCTCGAGGTCGACGCCGGGATCGCCCTCGATGGCGCAGCCGGTGAGACCCACGACGAACGACGAGACGAGCACTGCGGCCAGCGAGCGAACCATGGGCGGCCCTTCAGCAACCGCTGTTCCACCGCGCGAACCGCGTCACGCGCGCGCGACACCGACGAAGAACGCCGCGTGGAATCGTCGTCTCGAACAGGGGTGGGTGGTCGACCCCCACCCGACTGTCATGCGGGCTTGCGCGGCGGGGTAAGACTGTGTAGGACATCCGCCTTCACCTTCCCTGCCGGGTTTTCCCAGGAGAAACAGCCATGCGTAGCGCCCTGATCGCCGTGATGTTCGCCGCCTCCACCCTCTTCGGCGGCTGCGCCGTCCAGTCCGCGCAGCAGGACGACGGTCCGATCGACGAGGCCGACGACGCGCTCGCGACCTCGAAGGTCTACGGCACCTGGGACGCGACCAGCGGCGGCGCCTTCTACAACATCACCTTCACCAAGGACTACGCCGAGACCCTCGGCGGCTTCCTCAAGGGCCGTCGCTTCGAGGCGGCGATCGACACCGGCGTCCGCTGCATCATGGCGCCGTGCGACGCGGCGACCCTCAACGCCGGCGGCGTCTACCGCGTCAGCGGCAGCAAGCTCGTCCTCGCCTCGTACGACAAGCCGTCGCTCGAGTTCTCGAAGGTCCTCGGCGACTACACCGTGACGCTGTCGGCCAAGGGCGTGCTCACCCTCGCGAAGCGCGACGGCTCGTTCAAGCAGACGTTCACCAAGCGCGCCGCCCCCACGGGCGAGAAGTGCGGCGACGTCGTGTGCGGCGCGGGCACCGTGTGCTGCAACCCGCTCATGAACATCTGCGTGAAGCCCGGCATGATGTGCATCATGTGATCGTCACGTGATCAACGTGGGCGCGCTCAGCGCCCGATCGTCGGTGGGCCCGGCCTGCACCCGCGCGTACAGGCCGGACGCCTCGCCCGCCACGAGATACACGCCGTAGTTCACGGCCTCGCCGAGATCGTCCTCCTCGGCCTCGAAATACCGCTGGGCGATCCAGCGGCCGGGCCGCGCGAATTTGAGCGTCGCGGCCCACTCCTCGTCCGTCGCGTGCTTGCCGACGATGACCTCGTCGCCCTCCGCGCCGTAGTCGCTCTTGATGACCCACTGCGCCTTCTCCACGAGCAGCTGCTCCTCGTGGACGATCTCGAGGCGCGAGGTCACCGGCACGTACTGCTCGATCACCTTCTGCGCGCGCGGCGAGAAGCGGTGAATGTGCTCCCACATGAAGGCCATCATTCGCTTGTTCTGCGGGAGCACCGCGCCGAACGGGTTGATGACGGCGCAGCGCTTGTGGAGCATGCCGGCGAAGAGCGTCGCGATCTCGTCCTCGAGCGGGCGCGAGTCGAGGATCGGGTCGTCGCTCCACGCCGACGCGCGCTCGCCCCACCAGTCGGTCTTGTAGTGGCGCATCACCACCGAGACCTCGGTGTCGAACAGTCGCACGCCGTCCTCGCCGCCGTCGAGGTTGTAGGGCGAGCCGAGGACGACCGACCACCCGCGCGACTCGAACCACTTGCGGTAGAGCCGGACCAGCGACAGGTCCTCGGTGAACTCGGTGGGGTAGACGATGGCGAGCGCCTTCGGTCCGTCGCTGGCGAGCTCCTTGCGCATCGTCTCGACCATGGCGCAGATGCGCGACTCGAGGAACCGATTGGGGTCGTGCGCGAGGGAGTGCTCGCCGGCCACGAGCGCGTTGAGCTCCACCGCCTCGGCCTCGCCGGTGGGCGTGTCGCAGTTGAGCTCGGCGATCTGCAGGCCGTCGCGGGTGACGAAGACGTCGGCGCGGGCGATGCCGTGCCAGAGCGGCGCCGACGCGATCCACATCGCCTTCTGGAACGGCGTCAGCATGAAGAACTCGTCGAGCAGCTCCTGCTCGCCGTCGACGATGCGGCACGCCTCGTCGTACACGACGGCGACCTCCTCGGCGGCGCGAGCCATCTGCTGCGCGAGCGCCCGGGGCACGAAGACCGGCGCGCGGCGAAAGCGAGGCTGCCCGCCGATCCACGGATCGCTGAGCACGCCGCCCGCGACGATCTGCTTGGCGAAGCGATCGTATTCCTCGATCGACGCGACGTTCATGCGAGACGAGCGATGGAGAGCGCCGTCGCGAGGTACGAGACCGCTTCGAGGATGCCCATGCCCTCGTTGCGCTCGGCGGAGATGCCGTCGTCGAGCTTGCCGCCGCGGAGCGTGAACGGATACCCGAGGAGCAGCGTCTGCACGAGGAGCTGGCGGACCGGCCACAGCGCGAAGGCGAACAGCAGCGCGACGCCGTAGCCCTTGAGCGAGATCGCCCAGCTCACGAAGTCACCCTCGAGCGCGCGCGCGATGAGGATCGCGATCGAGATGGCGACGCCGCCGTAGCTGATCGCCGCGGCGAGGTTCTCGCCCTGGATCTGCTCTGCGTCGTCGTAGACGGTGAGGAAGCGGAACAGCGAGACGAACACGTGGAGCGTGAGCTGGGCGAGCAGGAAGAACACCAGCGAGAGCCCGAGGCTCGGGAGGTCGTTTCCGGCGACCGCGCGCGACGTGATGATGCCGGTAGCGACGTAGTGCGCGCCGGCCGCCACACCGGCGGCGATGTTGCCGCGATCGATCTCGGCCGGGAGCCGCGAGCGCAGGAGCAGCATCAGCCCGGCGCGCCCGCTCACGACGAGGAGCATGAGTCCGAGCGCCCCCATCAGCAGCGCCCACACGATGTCGCGCTTGAGATCCTGACCCTCGACGCAGTTCTTCACGGCCGCGGCGGCGATGAGGAACACCGCGAGCACCTGCCCGACCTGGAGCAGGCGCCGGGCGCTGTTGCCCTTGGCGAGATCCCCGCCGACGGTGTGGCCCGGCACGAAGATGCGTTGGCCGATCCGCAGCAGGAGTAGGAGGACGATGGTCATCGCCCCACCGAACAACAGCGCGTAGAGCGGCTTGAGCTCCATGCGTGCGAAGCTATCACGATGGCGAAGGGCGAAGCGGAGAAGGAGAGGGAGCGGGAGAACCTCGACGCCCCCGCCCTCGACCGCGCGGTGATCTGCGCCGCCTGCCGCCACCCGATCACCACCCCCGATCAGCGCCTCGAGATCGAGGGCGCCCACACCCACCGCCTCACCAACCCGAGCGGCCTGACCTTCACGCTGCGCTGCTTCGCCGAGGCTCCCGGCCTGCGTCCGCTCGGCCCGCGCGAGTCCTTCTTCACCTGGTTTGCCGGCCATACCTGGCAGCTGGTGCTGTGCGGTCGCTGCGACGCACATCTCGGCTGGCGCTTCGAGGGCGCCTCGGTGTTTCATGGCCTGATCACCGACCGGATCGCGGAATGATCACCGGCATCTTCGGCAAGCCCTACCTACGCCTCGAGGAGCACCTCGATCTGAGCGCGCTCCCGGCCGTCCACGAGGAGATCTGCCTCGCGCTCACCAAGATCCCGGTCGACTACACCGGCGGCTCGCACCGCTCGATGGGCATCGTGCCGCCGTCGCTCGAGGGCGAGCCGTGGGTCGACTACGGCGAGGTGATCGCCGCGATGACCGACGCCGAGTTCGCCACGTTTCGCGAGCTGTCGGACGATCCGCGCGGGATCGATCCCGCGCGCCGTCACGAGCTCACCTTCGGAGAGGAGCGCGACGTGCCGCTCTCGCGCCGGCAGATGCTCTGGCTCGAGGCGCGATTCGGCGTGTATTTCCCGTGGAAGGTGTACGTCGAGCTGATGCCCAACCGCTGGTGGGGAGACAAAGCCGACCCCGAGGGCAAGGTCTGGAGCCGCACCGCGCGAGCCTTCTTCCCCAAGACGATCGCGTTCGCCGAGTCGCTCCCGTTCGTCGCGGTGGGGCGCTGCAACATCATGGGACTCCACGCCAACGACTTCGGCACCGTCCACCGGGACGCCGATCCCGCGACCGAGGCGCCGGCGCCGTTCATCACCATCGCGCCGGCCGGCAACAAGCGGCTCTTCCTGTGGGACGAGGACACCCGCACCAAGCACCCGGTCGAGGGCCGCGCCTACTGGTTCAACGACGGCGACTATCACGGGGTCGACCCCGACCCATTCTTCCGGTACTCCATTCGCATCGATGGCGATCTCCGCCCAGAGCTGCTCGAAGCCCTCCAGTAGATGAGCGAAGATCCCTTCCAGAGAGACGGCACCGTCGACAAGCCGGGCCTCATCGGCGCTCGCTGGTGGCAGCAACAGCTCGCCGCCGCCACCGAGGACCAGCCCACGCGGCGGAGCGCGATGCGCACGGTGCTCATCGTCGGCGCGTCGCTCGCGGGCGTCGGCCTCTTCCTCGCGCTCGCAACGAGCGGCGACGACGACGGCCCCTCCTCGGGCCCCGCGCCCCTCCCCCAGCCCAAGCCCACCCTCGACATCCAGAAGGAGTACGGCTGGAACTTCGGCTCCCGCAGCGAGGCGCTCACCTTCGACGGCGCCTCCAGCGTGCAGTTCGACAGCGCGCTCATCCCCCGGCTCGCCGACGACATGCAGCCGGACACCGCCAAATACCGGCCGTACTGGTCGCCCACGCTCTTCCAGGCCCCCACGGCCATGCCCACCAAGACGGCCGAGGCCGACGCGGCGGAGGCGTTCAAGCCCCTCAAGGACGTGCTGGCGCCGATCCATAACACGTTTATGGACACCGCCTTCGCCCGCGGCCGCGCGCTCGCGATGCAGCTCGCCGCGGTCGACGACGTCGCCGTCGTCGTCGATCTCCAGGGCCCCGAGGCGGTGGCGTTCGCCGCCGGCATGTACGGGTTGTTCGACGTCGTGTTCGCCTTCGACAACTGGCCGCACCCACGCGGCGTCGTCCCGGCGCACCGCACCCTCGCCGCGGCGCTCTACTACCAGCCGTTGTTCCGCAAGAACCGCGCAGCCGCGGGCGGCAAGCCGCCGGCCTTCGTGCTCGACCGCGACCGCCTCGCGCCCTACGTCGACGAGACCAAGCAGTTCGACAACCGCTGGGTCGCCAAGCTCCCGAGCGCGCAGAACCTCAGCACGCTCGGCATCAAGCGCGTCATGTACGTCACGCCGTTCGAGTCGGACACCAAGGAGATGGACGACGTCAACGACGACGTCGTCGCCTGGAGCGCGGCGGGCATCGACGTGCGCATGATCGGCGCCGGCGCGTTCAAGCCGTGCAAGGGCAAGGACGTCGCGCAGCCCACCGACGACGTCACCATCGAGCCGCACTGCTACGGGGGCAGCCCGGACAGCGATCTGCAGCTCCTCGTCGACTATCCGTGGAAGCTCCCCACGCCGAAGCCGAAGTCGCCGGGGAACGTCCTCGCCGGCGCGCGCGACTGGCGTCCCTCCGCGCGCACGACGCCGCACTCCACGGGCAAGGGCACCGCCACGCTCAAGCCGCGTCCGGCGAACTTCGGCACCGTGCCGGTGATGATCGCGGTCGGCACCGGCGCCCTCCTCGGCTGGCGTCACCACCGCAACGGCAGCTGGAACCGCGCGCCCGTCAAACCGACCGGCGGCGGCGGCGGCGGCTGGGGGTTCGGCTGATGTCTCACTCGATCCTCGCGCTCGAGGTGTGCGTGCCGTTCCAGGCGGGCGACGCGCTGCACACCGGGCTGCGCTCGGTGCTGCAGGCGCATCCGTCGGCCCTCGGGTTCCAGCAGAAGTGGGCGGTCTACCGCCAGATCACCAACCTGCTCGTCCCCGCCGTCCCCAACATCGTGATGGGCTGCTGGGACTTCTTCGACGACGACCAGAAGGCGCAGAGCGACTTTCAAATGTGGTGCAACGGCATGTTCACCGAAGAGGGCTCGCGCAAGGCGCCCTCCGGCGTGTTCGACCCGTACCGCGGCGAGCCGCGCTACCTCACGTTCACCGTCGCCGTGCTCCTCATCCAGGGCACCCCCACCGAGCGAATGCTCGCCCAACGGTGCACGATTCCCCAGGAGCACCTGTGGCGGCGCGATGTGTTCCAACACATCATCGAGGGGCTCCCCCACATCAACTTCGCGAGCGTGAAGGGCGACGCGCTCTACCTCATCCCGCGCGACGACGACTGGGGACTCACCGACGAGGATCTCACCGATCCCAAGTTCCACTACCTACGCAAGCTGGCGTAGCTGGCCATAGGCGCTCGCTCACGCGCGCGCCTGTGGGATGAAGGCGCTCGCTCACGCGCGCGCCTGTGGGATGAAGGCGCTCGCTCACGCGCGCGCCTGTGGGATGAAGGCGCTCGCTCACGCGCGCGCCTGTGGGATCACCACCGAATAGGCGCGCGCGTCAGCGAGCGCCTCTGCCGCTAGAACCAGCTCTCGAACACGCCGCGCGAGATCTCCGCGGCGTGCACTGTCGCCGTGATGCGGTCGCGCGCGCCGTCGAACGGCTGGATCTGGTGAAGGCGGTAGCTGTCGAACAGCAGCGCGTCGCCGACCTCGTACGTGACGAGCTCGCTGTGGGCCGCCAGCTGCTCGTCCGTCGGGTGCTCGCTGCCGTGATAGGTGGCGTCCCACACCCGAAGGCCACCCTGCGCAGAGGGAGGCTGGAGCATCACCACCAGCGAGAGGGCGGGCTTGCGCGCGTCGAGGTGGTGGCGGCCGAGGCCCTCGACGTCGAAGTGAACGACTCCGCCCGCGCGCGCGACCTTCTCGCCCGCCGGGAACACGTGCACGCCGGGGCCGCACCACCCGCGGCGCTGCACCACGCGCGAGCCGGTCATCACGCCGACCAGCGCGCGCATCGCCTCTTGCAGGCCGGGCGCCGCGTCCTGCACGCGCGCGTCGCTCGCGGGGGCGTCGCGGAAGTAGTCGTCGCTGTGGCCGGTCTCGAAGTGCGTGTAGAAGGCGCGACCGAGCGCGAACTGCTCTCCGCCGAAGTCGCTCGTCCACGCGTCGCGCGCGGCGAGCACGCCGCGAACCCACCGCGCGCACGTGTCGACCGGCACCGCGCCGCGCACGAGCACGGCGAGGTGGTCGCGATACGAAACGAGGTCGATTCGGTCGAGGACAAGGACGCTGCGCACGTGCGAGGATTCCCCTTAGCATGCGTGCGCTCGTCTGCGTGGCGATCCTTCTCGGCTGTAGCCGCGAACGGCCGAGGTCGGAGCCGGTCTCGGTGGCCGTCGACACGGCCGTCGACGTGGATCTGCTCGCCGAGCTGCAGGACGTGAGCGGCGACGCACCGGTCTACGTGCACGAGACCACGGTCGTCTCGGTCGCGGTCTTCCCCAAGACCGCGCTCACCAACGCCGGCGAGACGCTCGGCCGCGAGCGCTGGCGATTCCGCCCGTGCGCGGTCCACGTCACCGAGCCCACCACCGCCAACCTCACCGTTCGAATCGGCGAGGGCGGCGAGGTCGTGTCGTCCACCGCCGAAGCGGCGAGCGCGCTGAGCAAGTGCCTGTGCGACGCGGCGCAGAAGCTCAAGTTCAGCGAGCCGGCGGGCGGCACCGCCTCGCTCGAGATCACCCTCCGCTACGCGCCCCGCTGATGGACGTAGCGCTCGCGTCGGTCGAGGTGCACGCGGGCGGGCGCGCCATTGTGCGCGACGTCACGCTCACCATCCGAAAGGGCGAGCGGGTCGCCCTCCTCGGGCCGAGCGGCGCCGGCAAGAGCACCTGCCTGCGGTTGATCAACGGCCTCGTCGAGCCGGCGCGCGGCACCGTGCGCGTCGACGGGCGGGTCGTCGACGTCGCCCTCCGGAGGAGCATCGGCTGGGTGATCCAGGACGGCGCGTTGTTCCCGCACCTCTCGGTGGCCGACAACGTCGCGTTCGTCCCGCACCTGCTCGGGTGGGACGCCGCGCGCATCGACGCCCGCGTCGACGAGGTGCTCGCGCTGGTCGGCCTCGAGGCCGAGCGGTTTCGGCGCGCGATGCCGCGCAAGCTGTCCGGCGGTGAGCGGCAGCGGGTCGGCGTCGCCCGCGCGCTCGCCGCCCGCCCGCGGCTGATGCTGCTCGACGAGCCGTTCGCGGCCCTCGATCCGCTGCTGCGCAGCGAGCTGCAGCGCGACGTGGCGCGGGCGCTCGGCGACACCACGACGGTGCTCGTCACCCACGACGTCGTCGAGGCGCTGACCATGAGCGATCGCATCGTGCTCCTCCGCGACGGCGCGGTGGTGCTCGACGCCCCGCGCGACGGCTTCCTCCGCGCGCCGGCCGCGTCCGACTACGCCGATACCGCACGGCGCGCTCTCGCGGTGCTCGGAGGCGCGCTGTGAGCTACGTCGGCGAGCACCTCGCGGAGGTCCTCACCCGGACGGGCGAGCACCTCGCGCTGTCGCTCGGGGCCACCCTCGGCGCGGTGCTCATCGGCCTCCCCCTCGGCGTGCTCGCCGAGCGGCGGCTCGAGCGCCCGGTGCTCGCGGTCGTCGACGTGGTGCAGACCATCCCGAGCCTCGCGCTGTTCGGGTTGCTCCTGCCCCTCCCGCTGATCGGGGGCATCGGCGCCACGCCTGCGGTCATTGCATTGCTACTTTATGCATTGCTCCCGATCGTGCGCACCACCGTCGTCGGCCTCCGCGGGATCGATCCCGCGATCGTCGAGGCCGCGCGCGGTCTCGGGGCGACCGATCGCCAGCGGCTCCTCCGCGTCGAGCTGCCGCTCGCGTTCCCGACGATCGTCGCCGGCATCCGGGTCGCGGCGGTGACCTCGATCGGCACCGCGACCATCGCCGCGGCGATCGGGGCCGGGGGCCTCGGTACGTTCGTGTTCCGCGGGGTCGCGGTGGTCGACAATCGATTGATCCTCCTCGGCGCGGTGCCGGCGGCGCTGCTCGCGGTGCTCACCGATGTCGTGCTGCGCGCCGTCGAACGGCGTCTATCCTGAGCGCATGAGGCGCCGCGCGGTCCTTTCCCTGCTCGCCGCCCTGCCCCTCGCGTGCAGGCGCGATCGCGGCGCGGTGCGCGTGGGCTCGAAGAACTTCTCCGAGAGCGTGCTGCTCGGCGAGATCGTCGCCCAACAGCTCGAGCGAAAGGGCTTCGCGGTCGCGCGCAAGGAGAACCTCGGCGGCACCTTCGTGTGCCATCAAGCGCTCGTCAGCGGCGACCTCGACGTCTACGTCGAGTACACCGGCACCGCGTTCAGCGCGATCCTCAAGGACCCGCGTCGGCTCACCGATCCGGCCGCGGTGCGCGCCGAGGTCGAGCGGGTGTGGCCCGAGAAGTTCGGGGCGGTGTGGATGCCGCCCCTCGGCTTCGACGACACCTTCGCGATCCTCGTCCGCCGCGCCGACGCGACCGCGAAGGGGCTGCGCACGGTGAGCGACCTCGTGCCCCACGCGTCGCAGATGCGCCCGGGGTTTGGTTACGAGTTCGTCGAGCGCGCCGACGGCTACAAGGCCTTCGCCGCGAGATACGGCCTCGCGTTCAGCGCGACGCCCGCGACCATGGAGTTGTCGCTGACCTACCGCGCGCTCGCCGACGGCAAGGTCGACGTCATCGCCGGCAACTCCACGGACGGGCTCATCGAGAAGCTCGACCTCGTCCAGCTCACCGATGACAAGGCCTTCTTTCCCCCCTACGAAGCGGCCGCGGTCGTCCGGCGCTCCGTCCTCGAGAGCCGGCCGGGGGTGGGCGAGGCGCTCCGCGGCCTTTCAGCAAAAATCGATGCTGCCACCATGCGCCGGCTGAACCGGGCGGTGGACGTGGAGGGCCGGTCGACCGCCGAGGTCGCGAGGGGGTTTCTCGCCCCGCTGGGTTGAGGCCTTTTGTCCTCGCAAGGCGCTGCGCAACAGCCGACAATGCGGGCCGCGTAGGGATTAGCATCGACCCTCAGGAGGCAGGAGACTGATGGACGAGGCGCGCCGCGCAGCCGCGGTGGCGCCGTCCGGACCGGAGAAGCGCGTCGGGACGGTCGTCAACGGGAAGTGGCACGTCGACGCCCTCATCGGCAGCGGAGGGATGGCCGAGGTGTATGCGGCGACCCACCGCAACGGCCGTCGCGCCGCGCTCAAGATCCTCTACCCCGAGCTCGCGCGCGATCCGGTCATCCGCGAACGCTTTCTTCGCGAGGGTTATCTCGGCAACAAAGTGCCCCACCCGGGCCGGGTCGAGGTGTTCGACAACGACGTCACCGAGGACGGCGCCGACTTCCTCGTGATGGAGCTGCTCGAGGGCGAGACCCTCGACCAGATCATCCGCCGCAACGGCGGTCGGCTGGCCGTCTCCGACGCGCTCGAGGTCACCGAGCAGCTCCTCGACTTCCTCTCGGCGTGTCACGCGACGGGGGTCGTTCACCGCGACGTCAAGCCGGCCAACATCTTCCTCACCACCGAGGGGAAGGTGAAGATGCTCGACTTCGGCGTCGCGCAGCACCGCGAGTCGCTGCCCGCGGCGCAGCACACGCGCGCGGGCACGGCGATCGGCACGCCGAGCTACATGTCGCCCGAGCAGGCGCGTGGCCTCGGCGACAAGCTCGACGGACGCGCCGACATCTTCTCGGTCGGCGCGATCCTCTTCTACGTGCTCTCGGGCCAGCGACTGCACAAGGGTCGCTCCAACGACGAAGCGCTCATCCTCGCGGCCACGCAGCCCGCGCCCTCCCTCGCGCGCGTCGCCACCGACGTGCCGGTCGAGATCATCGCGCTCGTCGACAAAGCGCTCGCCTGGGACCGCCGCAACCGCTTCCAGGATGCCCAGGAGATGCGCGCCGAGGTGCTGCGCATCCTCGGTCGCACGGCGGAGCCGCCGGCCGAGGGCGACCACGCCGCTCCGATCGAGGTCGACTTCGCGCCCGGCCCCGAGCCGCGCGCCGCGCTCGCCGAGGACGACCCGCACCTCGTTCGACTCCGCGCGCTGTTCAAGTCGCTCGAGCGCTTGCTCCCGGCGGTTCGTCAGTACGGTTGGGCACACCCCGAGACCGAGCGGCGGCTGCGCGCGCTGTTCGAGAGCGTCGTCGAGGCGCACCGCCTCCGCACCGCGGACGACCGCACGATCACGGTCGACATCCGGCCCTACGCCTTCACGCTCGGGCAAACGACGGTGTGGGAGCCGGCGCCCCCGCTCGACGCGGTGCCCTACGCGCTCTTCGAGGCGGGCATGCGCGGGCTGCACGTTCGGATCGGCGTCACCGAGCCCGAGCTGCGCGCGCTCGTCGAGGTGATGCTCACCGATCCCCAGCGCGATCTCGCGCCCGAGGACGACCTCGCCACCTTGTTGTGGGACGCCGGCCTCGCCAACATCGAGGCGATCCTCGAGTCCGGGTTCGCCGAGGGCACGTTCGCGCAGCGCGAGGCGTTTCACGCGCAGTCCGACGAGCTCGAGCGCTTGGCGATCGACGCCGCGCGCGGCGCCGAGCTCGAGGCGCGGGCGATGGTGGTCTCGACCGACAAGGGCGCGCTCGCGGCCGACGGGTCACCGAGCTCGCGGCGCGACGCGGGCGCGCGCGGGTGGGGCATCGTCGACTCGACGACCCGCGCCGCGTTGCGCACGCAGCTCGCGGTGCCGCCGGAGCGCTGGACCGAGCGCTACATCGACGGCCTCGTCGACGCCTACCTCGACGCGCGCCGCTCGGGCGAGGTGTCGGTCGTGCTCGATCCGGTGCGCGACTCGTGCGCCGATCTGATCGTCGCCCATCGCCCCGGGGTGGTGCTCGATCTGCACGGCGCGGCGCTCGAGGTGCTCGCGATGCGCGCGCGCGGCGAGGACGCCGACACCCTCGCCACCGAGCTCACCAGCTCGATCCTCGGCCGCAACGTCTTCGAGCTCGTGGTCCACGGCCTGCGCACGGCGCTGCGTAACGCCCCCGATTTCCCGCAGCTCGTCGAGGTGCTGCTCACCGCCCTCGCGCGGGTCTCCGCCGAGGAGCTCGGCAGCGCGCTCGACGCGCTCGCGCACTTCGCCGAGGGCGAAGAGGCCGAGGACCAGCGCGTCGCCGAGGCGCTCGAGATGTATCTGGTGCGCGTCGGCCCCGGCTACGAGCGCACCATCGCCGGCCGTCTCAGCCACGAGCGGCTCGGCACGGCGCGCCGCATCCTCAGCGTCCTCGTCCGCCTCGGCACGCCGCCGGCGCGCGAGCTGCTCGAGTCCATCGTGGCCGGTCCCGACGTCGTGCTGCGCATCGAGGCGATGGCCGCGCGCACCTCCGGCGGCGCGGCGTTCGCCAACGAGCTGCAGGCGCTCCTCGAGCACACCCGCGAGGACGTCCGCGTCGCCGCCCTCCGCGCCATCGCCCGCCACCGGCTCCGCGAGGTCGGCCCGCTCTTGGTGCGCCGCATCCAGGACCAGGGGTTCCACCAGCTCCTCGACGTCGAGCGCCGTGAGATGCTCGGCACCCTCAACGCGCTCCACCCCGCGCGCGCCGAGGCGCTCGCGATCGAGCTGGTGAAACAGAGCGGCATGATCCGGAGCGAGGGACGCGAGCAGAGCCGAGTGCTCGCCGCGCGGCTCCTCGGCGCGCACGCCCGCTCGGCCGAGGCGCTCGAGGCGATCAAGGCGGCGCGCGGCGCGTGGTTCGGCGGCTCCGACGTCCTCAAGAGCGCGCTCGACGAGGCCGCGCGCGGCATCGAGACCCGCCTGCATCAGCCGGAGGCGCGGTGACCACGACCGAGGCGTCCGAGGCGCGCATCGACCTCGCGACCCGCGACGCGGGGCGCGACGTGCGCCGTCGTCACGCGCGCGACATGGCGCCGCAGATCGTGCAGCAGCTGCAGCGGCTGCTCCGCATCGGCCAGATCCACGCGCTCGACAACGACGCGACGAGACGTCAGCTCGAGGCCACCGCCGAGACGCTGCGCGAGTACCACGTCCGTGCGGCCGAGGGCGCGAGCATCTTCTTCGCCGGCGGCTACGTCTACTTCGCCGGCGAGCCCCTCAAGGCCAATCGCTCGATCTACGAGCTCGCGCGCGAGATCGAGGGCATCCTCGAGCGCTGTGGCGGCTCCGAGATCGCGTTCTCGGTCGACGTCGGACCGAGCGATCTCCGCAAGTTCCTCGCCGGCGTCGTGGCGGTGCTTCGCGACCCGCGGCTGAAGTTCCCGCACCACGAGCTCACCAATCTCCGCATCCGCAGCGCGGCGAGCGCCACCGTGCTGCGCGCGCTCGGCGACGAGGCGCTCGACGACGAGCAGCGCCTGGTGCGCGCGTACGCGTCCGCGATCGTCATCCTCCGCCGCTTCCACGAGGATCTCGCCGCCGGCCACTACGTGCTCCCCCGTCGCATCAAGCGCATCGCGCAGACGCTCGTCGACCTGTCGGACGGCGCGCGCCCGAGCTTCCTCGGCGTCACGTCGGTGCGCAACGCCAACCACGATCTCGCCGGACAAGCGGTCAACACCGCGATCCTCGCGGTGGCGATGGCGCGACAGATCACCGACGACCGCGTCACGCTCACGCGGATCGCCATGGCCGCGATGCTGCAGGACGTCGGGCTGCCGCGCGCGCTCCGCTCGCTCCACCTCGAGACCGACGAGGAGTCGACGCCACTCGCGATGCTGAGCGAGGAGGCCGATCTCGCGCTGCCCGCCGGCACCGCGGGCGTGATGACCGCGCTCGGGCGCGTCAACGAGCCCTCGATCGTGCGCACGGTCATCGCGTACGAGGCGCTCTGGCTACGGCGCACCAGTCGCCTCGGTCCGGTGCACCGGGGCCTCCGGCCGGCCACCCTCCACGCGCGCATTCTCGCCACCGCGCGCGCGTACAACGAGCTGCTCACCCCCACCCCCGGGCTCGAGGCCAAGACCACCGCCGAGGCGCTGATCCTCCTCGAGCAAGACGCGAGCGGCAGCGCCCGCACGTTCGGCGACGCCGCCGATCGCACCGCGCTCCGGCTCCTGATGGCGGCGCTCGGCACGCTGCCGCCCGGCATCCTCGTCGAGCTCTCCACCGGCGAGATCGCCGTGGTCGTCGAGCTCTACGGCACGAGCACGCCGGTGCTGCGCGTCGTCGTCGACCACAGCGGCGCCATCGCCGACGGCGCCGCGGAGTTCCGGCTCGGCCAGGACGACCGGCAGATCTCGCGCGTCGTCGCGAGCGATCCGTCGTTCGTCGCACGTCGCATCGGCGACGCAGCGCGCGCGCAGGCCAAGCCGTCGACGCCGGCGCTCCACGCGACGCCGACGCCGGTGATGGACGACCGGACGGTCTACACCGCGGCGCCGTTCGTCGAGGCGATCGCCGCGCCGCCGCCCGAGCAGGCCGAGACCGCGCGACCGCCGCTGGTGCCGCCGGGGGTCGAGTCCGACGTCGAGGGAGCGCTCCTCCGCACGCCGCTCCCGAACCTCCTCGTGCACATCCTCGCGCGCTCGCTCACCGGCTCGCTGGTGCTGAGGCCGGCGGCCGGCGGCGAGTATGCCCTGGTGTTCGAGAGCTCCATCCCGCTGAAAATCGGCGGCGATTTCGGCGGCGCGCGCCTCGGCGATCTCCTCGTCGCCGCGGGCGTGATCGACGCGCGCCTGCTCGCGCAGTCGCTCGAGAACGCGAAGGTCACCAAGAAGCCGATCGGACGACAGCTCGTCACCGACGGCGTGCTCCGCGCCGACAAGCTGGCGATCGCGCTCGAGCGCCAAATGGAGGACCGGCTCCGCGCCCTCGCGCAGATCGTCTCCGACGGCAACTACGCGTTCTACCGCGGTCACGACTTCCTCATCGGGCAACACCACACCGAGCCCACGCCGATCGACGCGCTCGCGGCCGTGCTCCTCGCGTCGCGCGCCTGGAACGACCAGGCGAGGATCGACCAAACGCTCCGCGCGATCGAGGAGCGCCCTCTCGGCTTGCACCCCGCGGCGCAGCTCCGTCGCTTCCGCCTCACCGACCACGAGAAGGACGCGCTCGACGCGGCGATCGCGCGCAGCACCAAGTACGGAGAGCTCGCGCAGGACGCCGAGGCGGCCACGCTGCTCCGTCCCGTGATCTATGCGCTCGCGGTCACCCGTCACCTCGACCTCGGCGCCGCCGACGCTTGGCCGCTCGGCGTCGAGAAGACGCGCGACGCGGTCGAGACCGCCGCGGCCGTCGCGCAGCGCCGCACCCCCGCGCCCAACGCCGCCGG
>JALHOE010000001.1 GCA_022843175.1 Deltaproteobacteria bacterium | reverse complement strand
CGAGGGGGGATGGATCATCAGACCGTGGTCTTCGTGCACATGGTCGCCGACGTCATCCTCGGGCTGGCGTATATCGCGATCGCGAGCGTCCTCGTAGCGCTGGTGCGTCGGGTCCGTGAGATCCCCTTTCCCGGCGCGTTCATCGCGTTCGCGGTGTTCATTGTCACTTGCGGTCTTGTGCATCTCGGGGAAGCCGCGACCCACTGGTCGCCGCTGTCGTGGTCGGTTGCGGCTCTCAAGTTGCTGTGCGCCGTCGCGTCGGTCGGAACAGCGGTCGCGATGGTTCCGCTGCTCCCGAGAGCGGTCTCGCTCGCCGCGACGCGGGCGCTGCTCCAAACGGAGCTCGCGTCGCGAGAACGCAGCATCGAGGCGCTCACCCACGAGCTCATCGCGCGTCGCCGCGAGGCCGAACGTGCGAATCGCGCGAAGGGCGACTTCCTCGCGTTGATCACGCACGAGGTCCGTACGCCGGTCACCTCCATCCAGCTCCAGCTCGAACGGCTCCGGCGCGGTCGCACTGCAGCGGATGTGGTGCCGGAAATGTCGACGGCGACGCGACGACTGGTCGACGTCGTCGAGACCTTGATCACCTACGCGGACTTGCGGGCGGCGAGGGCAGTTCCTCGTCGCGACCGCGTCGACCTCCGCGCAACGTGCGCCAAGTTGATCGAAGAACGACGAAGCGAGGCGTCGCGTGGGTCCGTCGAGCTACGGTTCGTCTCGGGCGCTAGGGTTGCGGAAACCTCCACCGATCGAGCTCTCGTCGAACTGGCGCTCCGTCACCTGCTGGACAACGCGATCGATCACAGTACGAGAGGCGTGGTCGAGCTGCTGTTGGAGGTGCGCGACGACCACATCGCGGTCATCGTGCGCGACACCGGGCCGGGAATTCCCGAGGCGATTCGCGACGCAATGTTCGAGCCCTTCGTGCACGGTGAGTCGATCCACACCAAGCACGCACCCGGCCTCGGCCTCGGCCTCACGATCGTTCGTGAGGCAGTGGAGATCCTCGGCGGAGCCCTTGAGATCGAATCGAGCGCGACGGGAACCACGGTGGCGATCGTGCTTCCTCGTGAGCTCGAACCGACTCAGGCCACCTCTACCGGTACCAGGGCGAGGAACGCGGTCACGGCATTCCTCCGGCTTTCGTCCACACGCTGATGCCGTTCGGCTTCTTGCCGACCTTCGCGCGAGCGACGACCTTGTTCGTCGTGAGGTCGACCGCAGTCACCGTGTCGTCGCCGATCGCCGTCACGTACGCGCGGTTGTCGTGCGCGACGACGCCATGCGCGCCGACTCCCACGTCGATGGTCGCCGTTACCGACAGCCCCTCGATGTCGACCACGTAGAGCTTGTTCGAGGCCGGGCGCCCCGCGAGGATCCCCTGGTCGGCGACGAGCATCGATCGACCGCCGGCCGCCGGATACAGCTGGACTGGCCCCTGCGACTCGGGCGGCAACGCAACGTAGCTCACAGCGCGCGACGCGAGGTCGATGCGCGCGACCTTCTTCGTGTCGTACTGCGACGCGAAGGCGTACCGACCATCACGCGAGACCGCCATTTGAACGGCCTGCCCTTCGAGGTCGACATGATCCTGCTTGCCCGTCGCCAGCTCGACGCGCGCCGCGCACTTGCCGTCGATCTCGGCAGCCCAGATCGCGCCGCCGTCGACCGAGATCCGCGCGCCGTGAACGCCCGAGCCGTGTCCCAACACGATGCGATCGAGGATCTTGCGCGACGCCGCGTCGATGCGAATGACCTCGTTCTTCTCGGCACCAGTCACGAGCACCGTCTTCGAGTCCGGCGTAACGACGACGTGCGCAGGGTGGACCTCGGCGCCGAGGTCGATGCGCGCGACGATCTCGTCCGTCGTCGGATCGATCTGGACGAGCTGGTCCTGCATGCCCATGCCCTCCATCGCGACGTTCGCCGACCAAACCGACCTTCCGTCCGGTGCGACCTGGACGTTGTGCGGCATGTATTCGGGAAGTGCGATCTCCTTGAGCGTCCGGAGATCGCGTCCATCGAGTACGGCGATAGCCGCACCCTCCTCGACGGCTACATAGATCTTGACTGCGTCGGCGGTCGCGGCCGACTTCGGTTGCTCCTCCGTGGATCCGCACGCGGCGAGAGTGATAGCGACTGAGGCGATCAGGGTCTGCTTCATGGCTGGCCTTTCTTTGGGGCGCGTGTCGCGCACGCACGAACACTAGGCCGCGGCACCCCGGTGAACCGTGAGCGATGTCACCGCGATCGTGACCAACGCGGACACGGTGCAAAGGACGCGCTGTCGAAACGCCGGGCAAACCTGTGTCCGTGCCGGTCACTCGCAGAAGCTGCACCGCCGCGCACGCGATTCGCGCCGCCAAAATCGCTGAAGTTCGAGGACATCCGCAACTCTCGCGCGGCCTGCAGATTGCTGTTGCAGTCGAGCATGCGCTCTCGCCGACCTCATTGGCTCCCGCTCATTGCTGTCGCCGCCTCCATCGCACTCGGCGCAACGAACGCACACGCACAGGCACCTGCGGCACTCCCATCGCCGCTCCATCCGGACGACGTGGTCACGTGGGCGAAAGCGCACCGAGCGGAGATCGCGGCGGCGAAGGCAAAGGCGGGCGCGCTCGCGGAGACGCCGAAGGTGGTTTCTGCGTTGCCCGATCCGATGGTCATGGTCTCCATGGATCATCTGCCGCTCAAGCTGACCGGCGTCGACGCGACCCTGCTTGTGCAGCAGGACTTTCCATTGTCGGGCGTCCTCGGGAACAAGAAGGCCTCCGCCGAGGCCGACGCTCGCGCAGCTGGCGCGGACGTGGGTCGCGTCGCTCTCGACGTCGAAGTGGAGGCGTTGGTCGCTTACCTGATGGTCGTCGAGCGCGAGCGGATGCAGGCCGTGCTCGACGAACAGATTGCGACCGCGAAGGCCATCGTCGAAGCGACGCTCGCCCGACTCGAGGGTGGCACCGGCAGCGCCGGCGACGTCGTGCGCGCGCGGCTCGACGTCGCACGACTCACGAGCGAGCGCACGGCCGTCGATGCCGAGCTCGTCGCGGCGAAGGGCATGCTCAACGCGACACTCGCACGTTCGGTCGAAGCGAGCGTCCCGGAGACCGCGCTCACGGTGCCTACGAGCGAGCCACCGGACAACCCCAAGCTCGTCACGCTCGCAATTGCGAAGCGCCCCGAATTGACCGTGATGAAGTTCAAGCTCGAAAAGGCGCAGGCCGACATCGCGGTCATGAAGTCGATGTACAACCCGATGGCCTTCGTCCGGACGGGCCCGTCGTACACGATGGCGGATGGCCCCGGCGTGATGCTCATGGTCGGCGTCAGCGTGCCGCTCTGGCGAGAGAAGCTCGGTGCGGGAGTCGCCGAAGCGACGCAGATGTCGACGATGGTCGACGCCGAGACCGCCGCCATGCGGAAGATGATCGAGGGCGAGGTGGCGAGCGCGCGCGGCGCAGTCGTCGCGGCCAAAATCCGCTTCGAGACGACGCGCGACAAGTTGGTGCCGATCGCCAGGCAGGCGGTCTCACTCCAACTCGCGAGCTATGGGACCGGCCAGGCACCGCTCGTGTCGGTGCTCGATTCTCTCGCGATGTTGCGGATGACCCGGATGGAGCAGGTGGTGTCGGAGATCCGGCTCGCGATCACCTGGGTCAAGCTCGGACGTGCTGTTGGCACCCCCCGGGTCGCGGTGCCGTCATGACGAGGCGGGCCCTCGGCGCGCTCGGTGCGACGCTGTTCGCGGCGCTGGGCCTCGGCGGGCAGTGTGCACAGGGCACCGATCACGCTGGCCACGCCGCACATGCTCCGGTAGCGAGCGTGGCGCCGTCCCCGGCGCCCTCACTCGACGGCGGCAGCCACGCCGATCACGCGCCGGCCGGCGCGCCGAGCGGGTACGTGCCGATTACGATCGATCCCTCGCGCGTCGGACCACTCGGGCTCGCCACCGCCAAGGTCGAGGAGAGGGACTTCACGAGGAACCTCCGCACGGTCGGCATCGTCGCACTCGACGAGAGGCGAACCGCACACGTGCACGCGAAGGTGAAGGGTTTCATCGAGGCGCTTCCCGCCGACTTCGTCGGGAAGACCGTGACGAAGGGCGAGGTGCTCGCCGCGATTTATAGCCAAACCGTGTACGCGGCGCAGCTCGAGTACTTGGCATTCCTCAAGCAACCACGGCTGTCACTCGGCGACCCCATCGCCGACGACGCCGAGAGCAAGTCGCGCGAGAAGATCCTCGAAGCGTCGCGCCGCCGGCTGCTTCTCTGGGACGTGCCGCGCGCCCAGATCGATCGGCTCGAGAAGACGCTCGAGCCGCAGCGCACCTACGCCATCGCCTCGCCGCGTGCCGGCGTCCTCGTGGCGAAGCAGGCAGTGTTCGGCAACTACGTGGAGCCAGGGGCGGAGCTGTTCACGATCTCCGACCTGTCGAATCTGTGGACCCTCATCGATGTCTACGAGGCCGACGTTCCCCATGTGGCCCTCGGCCAGTCGGCACGACTCACCGTCGAAGGGATCGCCGATCCGCTCGCCGCCAAAGTCACGTTCATCTCACCGGTGATCAACGAGGCGACGCGCACGCTGAAGGTTCGCCTCGACGTGCCGAATACGACCGGCAAGCTGAAACCGGGCGCGTTCGCGACCGCGGAGCTCGATCTGCCGCTGGGTCGCGGACTCGCCGTCCCCGAAACCTCGGTCGTTCACGCCGGCACGCGGAAGATCGTGTTCGTGGTGCACTCGGCGGCAGACGGTGGCGCGCACATCGTGCCGCGCGAAGTGGTGCTCGGCCCGCAGGTCGCCGGGCACTTTCGCGTGACGAGTGGCCTCGCCGCCGGCGATGTCGTCGCGACGAGCGCGCAGTTCCTGATCGACTCGGAGAGTCGCCTTCGGGCGACATCTGGCGGCCCCGGAGGTCACAGTGGCCACTGAGCCGCGCCTCGGCGTCATCGCTCGCATCATCGACTTCTCGGGACGACAGCGGTTTCTCGTCGTGCTCGCCGCACTCGCCATCACCGTGTTCGGCGTATGGTCCGCGCGAAACACGCCGCTCGATGCGCTGCCCGATCTCTCGGACACACAGGTCATCGTCGCGACCGAGTGGATGGGCCGCAACCCGACCGTCATCGAGGATCAGGTCACTTATCCGATCGTGACGACATTCCTCGGCGCGCCGAACGTGAAGACCGTCCGTGGATTCACGATGTTCGGGATGTCGTTCGTCTACGTCATCTTCAAGGACGGCACCGACGTGTATTGGGCGCGCTCGCGCGTGCTCGAGTACCTCTCGAAGGTCCGGGAGAAGCTGCCCCCCGGCGTGACCCCCCAGCTCGGTCCGGACGCGACGAGCGTCGGGTGGGTGTTCCAGTACGCGCTCGTCGACGAGAGCGGGAAGAACGATCTGCAGCAGCTGCGATCGTTCCAGGACTGGTACCTGCGTTACTGGCTACAGAGCGTCGAGGGAGTGGCCGAGGTCGCGAGCGTCGGCGGCTTCGAGAAGGAATACCAGGTCGAGATGGACCCCGTGCGCATGAAGGCGTTCGGGATCACCGTCGCGCAGGTTGCCGGCGCGATTCGCGGCTCGAACGACGAGGTCGGGGGCCGCGTGGTCGAGATCGCGCAGCACGAACATGCCGTCCGCGGACGCGGCTACGTGCAGGACAAGCGCGCCATCGAGCTTGCGGTCATCGCGACCAGGGCGGACGGCACGCCGATCCGGATCCAAGATGTCGCCACCGTAGTGATCGGCGGAAATATCCGTCGTGGGCTCGTCGATCTCGACGGCCGCGGCGAGGTGGTCGGCGGCATCGTCGTGATGCGGTACGGAGAGAACGCGCTCGATGTGATCAAGCGCGTCAAGGCCAAGCTCGCCGAGGTCCAGGGCTCGCTACCGCCGGGCGTGAAGGTCGTGCCGGTCTACGATCGCAGCCAGCTGATCAACGAATCGGTCCGCACGCTCGGTGTCAACGTCGCGCAGATCATCGGCGTGGTCCTGATCGTGATCGCCGTCTTCCTTTTCCACTTCCGCTCGTCGCTCGTGAGCGTCATCACGCTCATCGTCGCGACCATCGGATCGTTCATCGCGTTCTGGGCGCTGAAGATGACGATCAACATCATGTCGCTTGCGGGCGTGATCCTCGCGCTCGGCGACATGGTCGATTCCGCCGTCGTCCTCGTGGAGAACGCACACAAGAAGATCGAGGAGGCCGAGCGGGAGGGCTCGAACGTCGACCGGAAAGAGCTCGTGATCGGCGCGGCGCGCGACCTCGGTCCGTCGATGTTCGGGGCGCTGCTCGTCCTCACGATCGCGTTCCTGCCCGTGTTCGTGCTCGAGGGCGAGGAGGGCCGACTGTTCCGCCCACTCGCGCTGGCGAAGACGGCGTCCATGGCCTTCTCGTCGGTTCTCGCCGTCACCCTCGTGCCGGCGCTCATGGTGTGGTTTCTCCGTGGGAAGATCCGGCCAGAAGCGCAGAACCCGATCAACCGATTCTGCGTCAACGCGTACCGTCCCCTGCTCCGTGCCTGCCTCCGCGGCCGCTGGGTCGTTCTACTCGCTGCGATCGGATTGAGTGTCGGCACCGCGTGGCCGTTCGTCCGCCTCGGCTCGGAGTTCATGCCGCCGCTGTACGAGGGAGACTTGCTGTACATGCCGATCTCCGTGCCCTCGATTCCGATCGAGGAGGCGCGCCGATTGCTCCGCTGGCAGGATGCCCAGATCAAGAGCGTTCCCGAGGTGGAGCAGGTCTTCGGCAAGACGGGCCGAGCCGAGACTGCACTCGACCCCGCGCCGCTCTCGATGTTCGAGACAGTCATCCGACTCAAGCCGCGCGAGCAATGGCGCAGCGGCATGACCATGGAGAAGGTCATCGCGGAGCTCGAGGCGAAGGCGTCGCTTCCGGGTATCCAGGGTGCGTGGACGATGCCGATCAAGGCACGCATCGACATGCTCTCGACCGGCATTCGTACGCCGATAGGCGTCAAGGTGTTCGGCCCCGGGCTCGAAGGGATCGTCGCCGTTAACGATCAGATCGAGATGGCGCTGCGCAAGGTCCGCGGCACCCGCAGCGTCTACGCGGAGCGAGAGCTCGGCGGCTACTTCCTCGACATCACACCCGATCGCGAGGCGATCGCCCGGTACGGCGTGACCGTTCGCGATGTCCTCGACGTCGTCGAGAGCGCGATCGGCGGCATGGACGTGAGCACGACCATCGAGGGTCGCGAACGATATCGGATCAACGTTCGATACCCGCGCGACCTCCGGCAAGATCTTGCTTCACTCCGCGAGGTCCTCGTTCCGGTGCGGGCCACGCCCGGAAAGCGTCCCGTCAACGCGGTGTGGAACGCGAGCGCCGTGCGCGGCGGCAGCACCGGCGGTGACGAGATGGCTTCGGGTGACGCGATGACAGCGGCTGCGCCGGCCGGCGACGACGGCATGGGCAGCGGAATGGCCAACGGTGCGTCCGCAACACCGGCGAGGCCAGCAGCATTCGTCCCACTCGGTCAGCTCGCCAGAGTCGAGACCGTCATGGGACCGCCGATGATCAAGAGCGAGGTTGGCCAACTCACCGGCTGGATCTACGTCGATCTCGACGGGCGCGATGTCGGCGGTTACGTGGCCGATGCGAAGGAGGTCGTCGCGCGCGAGGTGAAGCTGCCTCCCGGATACATGATCAAATGGACGGGCCAATACGAGCTCCTCGAGCGCGTCCGCGAGCGAATGGCTTACGTCATCCCCTTGACCCTCGGCATCGTGTTCTTGATTCTCTACATGAACTTCCGCGGCGTGACGCAGACGCTCCTGGTCATGACCGCCGTGCCGTTCGCTGCCGTCGGCGCCGTGTGGACGTTGTGGTTCGCGAAGTTCAACACCTCTATCGCCGTGTGGGTCGGCATGATCGCGCTGCTCGGTGTCGCCGCCGAGACTGCGAGCGTGATGGTCGTATATCTCGACGAAGCGTGGGAGGCCCGCGGTGGTTCCGCTGGTTTCACGAGCACGAGCGACCTCGTCGACGCCGCCATCGACGCCGGCAGCAAGCGCGTGCGCCCGCTTCTCATGACGGTGATGACGAACATCTTCGGCTTGCTCCCGGTCCTGCTCGACACCGGCGTCGGAGCCGACGTCGCCAAGCGCATCGCCGCGCCGATGTGGGGTGGCCTCGTGTCGCTCACGATCCTCACGCTGCTCGTGATCCCAGCTGCGTGGGTAGTGTGGCGCACGCAACAGCTTCGCCCGCAGGCGACGGAGCGGGCGTGAGCGCGCCCTCAGGGACAGCTGTGGTGACGGGAGCGTCGAGCGGAATCGGATGGGCATTCGCGCGAGCCCTCGCGTACGACGGTCGACGCGTGGTCATCATCGCGCGCCGGCGCGAACGGCTCGAGGCACTTGCGAACGAGCTGCGTGGCCGGGGCGCCTCGCCGGAGATCGTCGTCGCCGATCTCGCCGAGCAGTGGCGAGATGTTGCGGCTCACGTGCGTGCGATCGAGGACGTCGGCACGTTGATCAACGCGGCGGGCTTCGGCACATCCGCGCCGTTCGCGGAGGCCGATCTCGAGAAGCAGCTCGCGATGGTACGACTGCACGTCCTGGCGGCGATGGCGCTGTCGCGCGCGGTGTTGCCCGCGATGATCGCGCGGCGTGCAGGCGAGCAGCGGCCCGCGAGGACCGGCAGGGCGACGATCGCGCCGGTCGTCTCCGGCGCTCGCGGCGAGGGCTGCTGTTGATCGAGCGCCACCGGGCGCACGTCGTCGATCTGATGTGCGTTCGTCACTACCCGGTCGATGAGCATAGAGCACACGAAGAAGTGCGGGCTGATGGGGCACTGCGTCGAGAGCGGCCACGCACTCTTCGGCGACCCGGGACGCGCGGGGCCCCTCGATCCCAAGGCCACGGCCCTCGTTGTTCGTGCAGTCGAGAACAGTGTGCGTGAGGAGGGCATCCGCGTCCGCGCTTCGCGTAGTCACCACGAAGACGAGCAGACGACGAACGTGGAGGAGGTGTGGACTGCCGGAGTTCATACGACGAAGCGGTCCCAGAGCCCGTACTGCTCCTTCTTCGGTCCACGCGGGAGCGACAGCACAACGATCGCGACGCCGAGTGCGACCTGCATGACCTTCGCGCCCAGCGGCGCGTGTCCGAAGACCCAGGGCGCGACCGCGGCCGCGAGTCCCAATAGGACGTTGAGAAACCGCAGCGGGCGCAGCGGCTCACCCATCGCAATGACGGCGAACGTCACGGTGAGCAGGCCGAGCAGGTGCGGCGCGTCGGACGCCGCCTTCGCGAGCCCGAAGAACGTCGGAGTGAACGTGAGCGCCACCCCGAGCAGCGTCGCCGCGACGAGCGTCCACGGCACACTCATCCCCCACGTCGCGGCGTTGACGACCGCGCGCGGCTCCTTCGGCAGCGCCATGAGCTTCGGGGAACGTTCGTCGTCCAACGCGTCACCGGCCGGACCGCCCTTCCAGAACACGGACCAAAGTCGGTGTCCCTTGCGCTTCGACTCGACCATGTGCTGCCCCATCGCGACGACCTCGTCGGCCTCGAGCGGCAACATCGGAAGCATGATCGCCGCGGCGACGAGACAGAGCGTGCACCACGACCCAACGATCACCGGCTGCGAGATCACGAGGAAGATGTGCACGAGCCCGAGCGGCAGGACGAGGATCCCGAAGAACGTCACCATCCACGGCATCGTTCGCCACCGCGACGTCGCGCCCATGAAGCCCATGAGAAACTCGAACGTATAGGCGAGCGCACCGAGGGCCGCGTCCGACACGGGCAGGCTGTGTGACATCGCTGAGTCGAGCACGCGGCGGCTGCCGCCGCCGAAGAACGGATCCCACACGTGGTCGATGTAGCCGAGCTGGTAGGCGGCGAGATACCGCGAGACCACGAAGCCCACGAACGCGAGCGCGATCATGATCGAGCGCTGCGCCCACGACGACGGGTTGTACGACCAACCCCGCGGGACGTCGCCGCCCATCTTCATGAACGCGACCATGTTCGGCATGCCGGGAACGAGGATCGTGAGCGAAATGACCAGCATCCCGACGATGGTGTCGTTCATGTACGCCGCGGCCGTGGGCGCCCAGAACAGGACCGGCGCGAACGTGAGCCAGCATCCGAGGAAGCAACAGATCCACATGCTGACGGGACGGTTCGGCGTGAGCGATCGCCAGCCGAAGAACGCGATGAGCGCGCCGGTGACGATGTCGCTCCACTTCATGGCCGCGATGCGCGCCGTCGTGGTCAGCCAGAGCTCACGGCCGCCGCTCGCGTCGACGACGCCCGTGCCGTATCCGAATGTCAGCGGCGCCACGAGTACCCAGACGCCGAGGAGGATGACGGTCCACCAGACCCAGAGGGTCTTGGTGTGATGCTTCTCGAGCATCTTGCCGCGATCCACGTCGCTGTCGCCGGGCATCATCGGCCGCGTCGCACCGCGTCCCATCATGCCAGCGTTCTGCCCCATCATGCCGTCGTGCTGAGAATCGGAGTGGTTCATGGGCGCCTCGTGGCGTTCCATGCGATCGCCGTACCGTGCGATCCACGTGGGCGCCGCACTTGCAACGTCCGCACGAACTGAAATGTCGGCACGGCGCTCCATCGGCGATTACGCGGTCGTCGGCGATACCCACACGATCGCGCTGATCGCCCGGGACGGTTCCATCGAGTGGTGGTGCCTGCCGCGGTTCGACGCCCCAGCGGTGTTCGTGCGGCTGCTCGACGACGATAGGGGCGGAGCCTTCTCGGTCCGACCCGCGAACGGCGGCGCCGTCGCGCGGGAGTACCTCGCGGGAACGAACGTGCTCGAGACGACCTTCTCGACCGACGGCGGCGTCACGACGCTACGCGACTGGATGCCATGGCGCGGCAGTGACGAAAGCACAGCTGCCCGTGCGATCGTGCGCGACATTCATGTCGTCTCGGGGCGATGCAGCGCGGAGGTCGTCTTCGACCCGACGTTCGATTACGCACGGGCTGCCGCGCGCTTCGATCGATTTGACCGCGGCGTCGTCGCGCACACGTCGGATTCCGCGCTCGCCCTGTTCGCTCCCGACCTATCGCTGACGGTCGGGCACAGTGGCGTGCGAGGCACCGCCGAGCTTCGAGCCGGCGACCAGCGGCGTTTCGTCGCCGGATTCGGGGACCGTCCGGAGGAAGCGATCGCCGCAGCACGCGCCATCTACGGCGAACCTGTCGACGCAACGATCGACGCTTGGCGAAGCTGGTCGAATCGATGCTGCTACGACGGCCCCTACCGCGCGGCCGTGCTGCGCAGCGCGTTGACGCTCAAGATGCTGACATTCGCGCCGACTGGCGCGTTGGTTGCCGCGCCGACGACGTCGCTGCCGGAGGATCTCGGCGGCGTCCGCAACTGGGACTACCGATATGCGTGGCTCCGTGACGCCTCGCTCGCCGTCTACGCGCTGATGGGACTCGGCTACCACGACGAGTCGCTTCGCTTCTTCAACTGGATTGAGCGACTCGGCCACGAGTGGGAGCGCGGCGCGCCGATCCGGATCATGTACACGCTCGACGGCACGGCGGTGCCGTGCGAGACGACGCTGGAGCACCTGCGCGGCTTCGCCGACTCGCGACCGGTTCGAATCGGCAACGACGCGCACGAGCAGATTCAGCTCGACATCGTCGGTGAGGTTCTGCACGCGGCGCACACATGCTACTGCGCGATGGGGTGGGATCGACCGCAGCTGCTCCGCGCGCTCGGACACCTCGTCGACTACGCCGCCGACAACTGGCGCAAACCCGACGCGGGTTTGTGGGAGATGCGCGGCCCTCCGGCACATCACCTGAACTCGAAGTTGCTTTGCTGGGTCGCTCTCGATCGTGGCGTTCGTCTCGCGCGCGCAACCGGCCTACGCGCCGACACCGCACGATGGCAACATGAGGCCGATACGATCCGCGCCGTCATCGTCGAGAAGGGATACTCTCGCGAGGTCGGTGCGTTCACGCAGACCCTCGGCGGAAGCGCTCTTGATGCGAGCGCGCTTCGGATCCCGCTGACGCGACTATTGCCGGTGACCGACCCGCGCGTTCAATCGACCATCGCTCGGATCGAGCACGACCTCACCCGATCGGGATTGGTGCTGAGGTACCGCACCGTCGACGCCCTGCCGGGAACGGAAGCGACGTTCGCGCTCTGCAGCCTGTGGATGGCGAACGTCCGCGCGCGCATGGCGGACGTCGAAGACGCCCGCGGATATCTCGACCGAGTGCTCTCTGCGGCCAACGACGTTGGTCTTCTCTCGGAGGAGATCGACGCTGCGACCGGCGAGCTCCTCGGGAACTTCCCCCAAGCGTTCACGCATCTCGGTGTCATCGACGCAGCGCTCGCGATCGCCGAAGCGACTGCTGCGCGCTGAGCGCCTCGACCGTAACGCTGCCCCGGCCGCGGTATCGCCTCGAGCGGCGAGAGCATCACGTGCCGGACGCACGGTAGTTTTGCGAGATTGGAAGCAACCTCCACAGATGGGCCAGTGCCAACGTGACACAGACGTTCAAGGGTCCGGGGGCAGCGTTCGTTCACAGCGATTGCAGCAGTCGCTCCGGCATCGGAGAGCTCAACATGTCGAAGATCGTGGTCGTCACGGGGGCATCCGCAGGAGTGGGCCGGGCGGCCGTGCGCGCGTTCGCGGAGCGCGGTTACGACGTCGGGTTGGTCGCGCGCGGTCTCGATGGGCTCGAGGGCGCTCGCCGAGAGGTCCAGGCAGCCGGACGTCGCGCGCTCGCTGTCCCGTGCGACGTCGCCGATGCGGCCGCAGTGGACGCGGCAGCGGCGCGCGTCGAGAGCGAGCTCGGTCCGATCGACGTGTGGGTGAACAACGCGATGGTGTCGGTGTTCGCGCCGGTCGTCGAGACGACGCCGGAAGAGTATCGCCGCGTCACCGAGGTAACCTATCTCGGTTACGTTCACGGCACGCTCTCGGCACTTCGCCGAATGCGAACGCGTGATCGCGGCGTGATCGTCCAGGTCGGCTCCGCGCTGGCGGTCCGATCGATCCCCTTGCAGTCGGCGTACTGCGCCGCGAAACACGCGGTGCACGGCTTCACCGAATCGCTTCGCTCGGAGCTGATTCACGATCGGAGCAACGTGCATGTCACGGAGGTGCAGATGCCGGCGTTGAACACGCCGCAGTTCGCGTGGTCGCGCGCGAAGCTCCCGAACAAGCCGATGCCCGTGCCGCCGATCTTCCAGCCGGAGGTCGCGGCCGAGGCAATCGTCTTCGCGGCCGAGCATCGTCGCCGTGAGATCCTCGTCGGCTGGCCGGTGGTGAAGGCGATTGCGGGTGAGAAGCTCGCTCCCGGGTTCGCCGATCGCTACCTCGCCGAGCATGCCTACGACGGTCAGCAGACCGACGAGCCGATCGAGCGGGAGCGCCGAGACAACCTGTATGAGCCGCTCACCGGGGACGCCGGCGCGCACGGAACGTTCGACAACTCGGCGCGGTCGATGAGTCTCGGGTTCGAGCTCGAGAAGCGGCGGCCGCTACTCATCGCGGCCGCGTCGTTCCTTGCAGTGGCCGGCGTGGCGTACGTGGGATCGCGCTTCGCGCGCGCGTGAGGCGACACCATCCGGCGCTATCGTCGCCTGTGTTCGATCACGCCGAAGGGCGGCGCGCGCTGGAGTCGGCGAAAGAGAAGTTGCGAGCACTTCGCGAACGGTTCGAAGAACACCAGTGGCGCGCAACACGAGGAGTCCGCGGGCGCGCGTGCGACATCGATGTCGCGCCGGCGTACAGCGGGTTGACCACTGCGTCGATCGGCGCGTCTCCGAACGAGTGGCGGTGGAGTCCGCCGATACCGCCGATAACCGCGACCTGCTCGATCGGGGAAGTCAATACTCGTACGGTAATGCCCATGGCGCCGTAGGAAGAGAAGACACGGCGCCCCGTGACCGTTGCTTACCGGGGCGTTCGCGCCGCGTGACAGATGTGTACTCGCGCCGGCTTTGGATGTGTTTTTTGAAGGTGGCGCCGCGATGCCGTGACGCACGGGTCATCGACGCTTGTCCGAATCGATTGAACGCACGCAGCATGCGCGCGTCCCGCATTCGTCGGAGACCTCACCATGAACCACCTCGACATGCTCAAGACCCACCCGCGCAATACCACGATCGATCCGAAGGTCCTCTCGGACTGCATCGAGGAGTGTCTCGCCTGCCTCGACGCCTGCAACAGCTGCGCGGACGCCTGCCTCGGCGAGCAGCAGATCGACATGCTGCGGCGCTGCATCCGCACGAACCTCGATTGCGCCGATGCGTGTCAGGCCGCAGCGCGGATGCTCGCGCGGCAGACCGAGCCGTCGTGGGCGCTGCTCCGCGCGCAGGTTCAGGCGATGGAGCTCGCGTGCCGCCTCTGCGCCGAGGAGTGCGAGAAGCACGGCAAGCAGCACGAGCACTGCCGAATCTGCGCGGAGGCCTGCCGGCGCTGCGAGGCGGCGTGCACGCGACTCATGTCGTCGTTGCCGGCGCAGGCGTGACATGAGATTCGCCCGAGCCACGCTGTGCTTCGCCCTGCTCGCGACCACGGCGACAAGCGCGTGCTCGCTCCATCTGGAGCAGCGCGACGCGGTCGCCTCGCGCCGCCGCAGCTACAACAACGCGTTCTTCTGGCGTCACAACACCCAGTTCCGGACGAGCGGGGCGATCCACTTCGCGCACGGAAAGCAGCACGACGTTCTACAGCTCGGGACGCTCGCGCATGCCGCCGAGATCGATCGGGACTTCGAGGCGGAGTGCCTCGCGTGGTTCCGTGATCCACCGCGCATGGAGCCGACGATGATGACGTACGGGCCGCACGTCGGTCAGGCTGCGTGGCGGCTGTACCAGGCGATCGACTGGACGCACATCCACCACGAGCAGACCTACGACATCCTGTCGGATCGTGACATCCCCTGGAGCAAGAAGGCGGAGGTGACCCGCGACGCGGTGGACTACTACCTCGAGAACTTGCCGAGGGCTGCGCGAAGTCCGGCGCCCCTCGAGCTCACGATGCGCCGCGCGATGGTGATGATGAAGCCGTACTTCGGCGTCTATCGGAACAACCATCCTCGCTCGGCGACGTTCTTCTACTACGCGCACTGGTGGCACCCCGCGATCTACGAAGCGCAGATGCTCGGCGGCAACGGGTCCGAGCAGGACGCGATCGTCGATGCGACGCACGCGACCTCGACGGAGGTGCTGGCGAACCGACCACAACGAATGCTGCTCTCCCGCGAGATCATGCCGCGCTACTCGCGCATGTCGCCGGAGTCCGCGAACATCTTCGACAACCTGCACATGCTGCACGGGATCGCCTACGCGATCCTCGCGTACGACGGTTGGACGATCGACGAGAAGCGCGCCGAGCTCTATCGCGTCGTCGAGGCGATGAGCGCGCAGCCCGGTGACCGCGAGCTCGCGCGAAAGTTCGCGATCGAGCACCCCGACGTCGATCCGCGCCGCTACGAGCCGTGGATGCGTGGCTACGAGGGCCCGATGAACAAGATGATGGAGGAGATGTTCGAGGGCATGTGGCCGATGATGAGCCCCGACGGGAGCAAGGAGGTGCCTCCCGAGGTGCGCGAGCAACTCAAGATGAAGCTCTCGCCGGCGACGCAACCCGGTGAGCTCCCCGGCTCGCTGCACGACGCGGTGATGAAGCTCGTGCCCAACATGAAGATGGACAAGGAGGGCATGAAGCCTGGCGCGACGCCGAAACACGCTGCCATGGCGACGAAGGAGTGGCTCGACAAGGCGCAGGGCATGCCGAACGTCGAGCCGTTCCCGATGACCGACGGGGCCGCGAAATGATGCGCGGCGCTCTCTTTCTCGCGGTCACGCTGATCCCGACGACGGCGCTCGCGGCCGATCACACAAACCTCGAAGAGGGGCTCCCGGTCGAAGCAGCCGACGCGTACGTCGTCGGTCACTACAGCCGCGAGGTGCAGGCGCTCACGCGCTACGAATACAGCAGGGAGCGCACGTCCAAGGTGACGCTCGATCCGCGCTTCGAATGGGGCGTCATCCGGAACGGGCAGGTCGCGGTGCGGGTGCCCGTCGTGCTCGAGACCGGGAAGCACGTGGACATCGGTCGCGTCGCAGCGGACGCGCTCTACAACTTCAATCAGGAGACTTTGACCGTGCCGGCGTTCGCGCTCGGCGGCATGATCGAAGCACCAACGGGTGCCGAGTCGCGCCGCAAGGGCTTCGACCCCGCCGTGCGGCTCAACGTCACGAAGCACTTGCCGGGGACCACGTTCCTCCATGCGCTTCACTTCAACGGCGTCTGGCAATTCAACGTGCGGCGCGACGAGATGGAGCGAAGCGGACGCTACCGACTGATCGGCGCGTATTCGTTTCGCGTGTCGAGTTGGATCATGGGGATCGCCGACTTCGCTCACGAGCAGCGAATGCAGACCGGCAAGGTCCAGAACCTCGCCGAGCTCGGGTTCCGGATGCAGCTGACGCCGCTGCTCGTAGCGGCGGTGGGTGGCGGCGTGGGGATCGGCGCCGACTCGCCTGCGTTTCGAGCTGCAGTCGCAGTGCAGTATCGACCCTTCTGATCTGGGGCGACAAGAGTCGTCCCCAACGGGTTTATGGACCCGTTGGGTTATGAGCGAGAGGTACGTGATTCTTCGTAACCGGTGCACGAACCCCACGTTGCGGACACCTCGCGCGCGTGCGACGACGCGGGCATGGCGAAACACCGGACGGGGGCCGAGCGGGCGCGAATCGTCGCGGCAGGGAGGGCGAGCGGCGAAGGTCTCTTTCGCTTCGCCACCACGGTCGAGTATCGAGAGCTCGACATGGGGCGGCTCCCTTCCTTCGTCTGGCGCACGCCGGATCAAGTCGTCGATGCGTCGCTGCGACAGCGAGGCCGGCAGACGTTGGTGCTTCCGAGATTCGCGGACCGCGTCGCAGCGCGGCTCGGCAGCGCGTCGTTCCTCACGCGTGCCGTCGTCGCACGGCTGGTCAAGTGACCGTTGCAGACACAAACTCGCCTCGCATCGGTTGGATGCGGACTGCCCAAGTTGATCAGGTCGACTGCCACGATATTGACGCGCCGCCGCGCGCTCTCCGTGAATTGGCGCACGTGACCTCGCCGGTCACACGCAGAACAAATGAGTCCCGCGCTGGTCGAGACTCGGACCGGCGAGGGACTCGGCGTCCGGCTAGCGACGTTCGGTCGCTGCGCCGCTATGAGAAGGCGGATCGCCGCAATGGCGGGCCGCCGGGGGATCGCCGCAATGGCTATCCCGCACCTTCGCGGAACGTCGGGTGACCTTGACGTTCTGCAATTCGATGGGACGAAGATTCTTCATGCGTGCCTCGTTTCTCGGATGCGGCGGTTCACTACGAACTGCCGTCGCGCGAACGAGAGCAAACGCGATGCCCACTCCTCGTGAACGACGACCCGTCGTGAGCAAAGTCATGCACTCCTCGAGACCAAGGTGCCTCCAGTGACCGCGTGGGACGTCGTCGTTGTCGGCGCCGGTCCCGCGGGGACGATCGCTGCCGACCGACTTATCTCGCGGGGCTATCGCGTTCTCTTGTTGGATGCGGGGCCACGGCTGCGCGACGGCGAGCGGACCCCGGAAGTCGATCGACGCGCTTGGGCGTATCGCGCCGTGGGCAGCTCGTTCGATTGGTATCGCGTCCGCGCCGTGGGCGGTCGAGCGCTTCTCTGGGGCGGATGGTCGTACCGGTTTCCCGACGTGGTCTTCCGCCGCGGGAAGTGGCCCTACGGCGCGTCGGCCCTCGCCCCGCACTACGCAGCGGTCGAACGCACGCTGGGTGTCGTCGAGGGACAGATCGACGAACGCTATCGTCGGGTGGCGCGCACACTCGCGATCCGGTTCGCGGCGAAGCGCGGCGCGCTTCGTGCGGGCACGGGCAGTCGCCGCCTGTGGACCCCGCTCGCCCACGAGGTCGCGCGAAAGGCGCGCTGCTACCGCGCTGCACTCCACCTCGAGCACACCGCCAAGCGTGCCCAAGCGCTCTCCGTGCTGAACCTCATGCGCGAGACCCGCGAAGAGCTTCGCGCGCGTGCCTTCGTGCTTGCCGCCTCGCCCGTCGAGACGGCACGCATTCTGCTGAGCAGCGACGTCGGCGCGCGACGCATCGGTCATGGGCTCGTCGATCACATGGTCGCGAGCTGGTTGCTGCTCGAACCGTCCCCCGTGCCCTCGGCGACGGCCGCGCGAGGACCGTTCCCGGGATCGGTCCTCGCGCACGGTCTGGTCAACACGGGCCCCGGCGACCGGGAGTCATATCCCGGCGGCGTTTCGATCGAAGTCACCGGACCGTTGCCACTCGCGCCGCTCGGTGTCGAACGGATGGTGCCGGGTGGCGAGGAGGACCGATGGTCGGCCACGCAGATCCACGCGATAGGCGAGATGTTTCCGCACGCGAAGCGGTACGTCGATCTCGATCCGAACGAGCGTGACGCGCTCGGCCGCCGAGTCCCGCGGATCCACCTCGCGTGGTCCGCCGCTGAACGACGGATGGCGGCGGACATGCGCCGTGCGTGCGTAGCGCTCGCCGACGCGATCGCCATTCCCGGCAGCAAGCTCATCCCCTTCCTCGATCCGCTGCAGCCGGGCGCGGGGCACGAGGCGGGCACCTGTGCGATGGGACTTGATGAGAGTTCGGTGTGCGATCCCTTCGGACGACTGCGCGCGCTCGAGAACGTCTGGATCGCCGACGCGTCGGTGATGCCGACCGCCGGAGATCGACACCCCACGCTGACGGTGCTCGCCCACGCGCTGCGCGCGGCCGACAACATCGGACGCTATCTCGATCGCGTCGGTTGAGCGGCCGCGCCTTTCGCGCGTCGTCTGCTGGATCGGACCCGACGTCGAGCGCAGCATTGATGAATGCGTGCTGCTCACGGTTCCCGGTGCGCTGCTCCCCGTCGCACGACGCGACTCCGACGAACAGCACCCGGCAGTCCAAGGTGTGGTCCTCACGGCGTCGTCGGCTGGAGCTCGCTGATGCCCTCCGTCTTCGCGATGGATGACAACTCGCCGATCTCCTTCGCTTGCGCCTCGAAGATGTCGTTCGACATCTTCCGCATGTCGTCGCGCGCGAGGTAGGGCGTCGCGCGCATCGCAGGCGACAGTCCGGCGGCGTGATGCGGAATCATCTCGGTGATGAACATCGCGTCGAGAGCCTCGGCGCTGGCGGCCATCATCCTTTGCATGTCGGCCTCCATCTGAGCGTCGGTCGGCATGCTGATCGCATCGGAGCCGGTCAGCGCAAGTCGCGCTTCCTTCATCGTCGCAATCTCGCGAGTCTGGTTGTCGACGATGTTCCTCGCGATGGCGCGCACGCGCTCGCTGCGACCTCGTTCGACCACCATTTGCGCCATCTGGACGGCCATCATGTGATGCGGGACGAAGAAGTCGATGAATACGACGTCGCTCCCCGGTGTGAGCGGCACCCGCCGATCCCCATCGAGCGACACCTCGCCTCCTGCCTTCGGTTCTTCGGGCCTCGTCGTCCGCATCTCGTTCATCTCACCGACTTCCTTCGCCTGATTGGCGGCGATGCTCCGGGCGAGCGTCCTCATGTCATCGCGCGCAAGGTTCGGTATCGCGCGCTTCGCTGGCGCGATACCGGCCGCGTGGTGACCGATCATCTCCGCGAGGAACATCTCATCGAGCATGCTGCCGCTCATCGTCTTCATGTGCTCCATGTCCGCCATCATGTGCTGATCCGGCGGGAGCGGTTGCGATTCGGCTGTGCCCGTCAGCGCCGATCGCGCGGCACGCATCTTCTCGAGCTCGGCGGTCTGCGCGGCAATCATTCTCTGGGCCATTTCACCCACGTCAGCGCGTTCGCCCTTCGCGACCACCATCTGCGCCATCTCGATGGCGGCGCGGTGGTGTCCAACGAAGAAGTCGATGAACTCGACGTCGTTTGCGGGCGTGAAGGGCACGCGCTTGTCACCGAGCGCCGACGGCGGAGGATTGTTCGACACCTCCGTCACGGGCGTCGTGTTCGGTGCGTCGTCGCTGCCGCATCCCCCGAGCGCGAGTCCTACAATCACGGCCAGAACCCGGGCGGTCTTCGTTGTGTCCATACCACCCAAGCAGCAACGAGCGCGCCACCGAACGGGACGGCGGTCGCGTCACCTATCGGCGCGCTCGCGTGACGCGAGTTCCCGCGTGACCGGAGCGGTCACCTCGACGCAGCTTCAGGTCGTGGTTATCAGTGACTCGCGGCGGCAGCCGGGCATGCAGCCAAGCACTCTTGTTTGCGTGCCCCGCATGCCTCCTCCGACGGAGCCTTGTGCCCCAGATGGTGACATTCGGATGCCAACGCACTGTGGCTCTCGTGCGGATGACAGGCACGCGCGATTTCGGCGCAAGTGGACGCTTCGCTTGCCTGCGTAGTGGACGGGGTATGCGTGGTGCTGCTTGCTGCGGCGCCACCACAGCTGATCACGGTTGCGACGACGAAAGAGACGATGAACCTCACGGTACTCCTCGCGAAGAGCGATCAAACGGTCCTTGCCCTTAGCACGCGCCGACGCGGGCGCTGGTCGTTTCGCAAAGCGGCCTGGCCTGCGATCTCTTGTTGGACGTGCGGCCGACAACATCGGACGCTACCTCGATCGCGTCGGTTGAAAGGCAGCGCCTCCCGCGCGCGTTCGTTCCGCCTTCGCGATCGCAAGCGCTGCGTCGATCACACCGAGGTGCGTGAACGCCTGCGGGAAGTTGCCCAGGAGCTCACTGGAGTCGGCGTCGATTTCCTCCGATAGCAGACGGACGTCGTTGGCTGCCGCGAGCACCCGATCGAGGTACGCACGGGCGCGCTCGGGCTGCCCGATGCGCGCGAGGACGTTCGCGAGCCAGAGGGTGCACAACGCGAACGTTCCTTCGTCACCCGGCAGGCCGTCGTCGGCGCGGTACCTGAGCACGAGGCCCCCGCGGGTCAGATCGCGCTCGATGCGCTCGACCGTCGACACGACCCGTGGGTCCGTGGGTGGAAGCAGATGCAATAGCGGTATGCGCAAGGCGCTCGCGTCGATGGCGCTTCCGCCCAACGTCTGCGTGAACGACCCGAGCGCCGGCGAGAATCCATCGCTCAGGATCGCGTCGCGGATCGCATCGGCCTCGCGCTGCCACTTCGCCGTATCGCCGTGCAGCCCAGCGCGGCGCGACAAGAGAAGCGCGCGATCGAGCGCGACCCAGCAGAACAACTTCGAGTTCACATGGTGCGCGGGCGCGGTTCGCATTTCCCAGATACCGGCATCGGGCCTGCGCCACTCGTTCGCCGCCATCTCGGCGAGACAAGCGAGCGCGCGGAGCAAACGCGGCCGCTCCCATCCGAGCGCCGCGTGGCAGGTGTCCGCGGCGTGAAGAACCTCTCCGAGGACATCCAGCTGGAGCTGCTCGGACGCGTTGTTCCCGATGCGCACCGGCCGCGCGCCACCAAATCCTGCGAGGTGATCGAGCGTTGACTCGGTGGGTACGACCTCACCATCGAGCGTGTACATGATCCGAACCGGCATCCCGCATTCCCAACCCTCGCCGAGGATCTCGAGCCAGTCCCAGAACCGCAGCGCCTCGTCGTGATACCCGAGTGCCATCAAGGAATGCAGCGCGATGGAGGCGTCGCGCAACCATGCATATCGATAGTCCCAGTTCCGCACGCCGCCGCGCGCTTCGGGCAGCGACGTCGTGGGCGCCGCGACGAGCGCGCCGCTCGGGCCGAACGTCATGAGCTTCAGCGTGAGTGCGCTTCGCAGCACGGCATCGCGGTAAGGCCCGTCGTACGCACACCGGCCGGACCAGGCGCGCCACGTCGCGATGGTGTCGTCGATCGACTCCTCGTAGACAGCTCGCGCGACGGCGGTCGCTTCCTCCGCGCGCAATGCGAACGCGGCGACGACCCGCTGACTGGATCCCGGCCGCACGTCGAGCGCTCCTCGCGCCCGATCGCCCAGCGCAGTGAACGCCACCCCCGGGGCAAAGAGCGCGAGCGCGCCAGATCCTTCGATCGCAACGACACCGTCGTCGAAGCGCTCGATGATCGCGTTGCGGCGTGCGAAGTCGAACGTCGGACGAAACGTGATCTCGACATTGCAGGTGCCGGAGACACCGCTGATGTCGCGGACGATCGCGTGCCGCTCCTCGCCGAGGAGGTGCGCTCCGTGCCACGGCATCCAGTCGCGCAGCCGAACGAGACCGCGCGGTGAGGAGAACGTCGTGTCGAGGACGTTCGTACCGGTGACGTACTCCCTTCGTGCGTCGCTTGCTTCGACGGGCGCGACGCGGAACGACCCGCCGCGATCTTCATCCAGGAGGCGGAGGAAGACCGCGGCCGAGTCGAACCGGGGGAGACAACACCAGTCGATCGACCCATCGCGACCGATCAGCGCGACCGTGTGCGTGTCACCGATCGCCGCGTAGTCGCCAATGGTGCGTTCGACCGCGATGCGGCGCATCGTTTGTCGTGGCTCAGGCCTGCGCCGGCAACAGCGACATGATCCGACGACACGCGGCCTCGCAGCGGCGACACGCCTCCGCGCAGATCCGGCAGTGCTCGTGCTTCTTCGCGTGCTTCTCGCACTCCTCGGCGCACAGGCGACATGCGAGCTCCATCGCCTGGACCTGCGCACGGATCAGCAGCCAAGCGGGCTCGGTCTGCCGCGCGAGCATGCGCGCCGCGGACTGGCACGCGTCAGCGCAGTCGAGGTTGAGTCGAATGCACCGCCGGAGCATGTCGATCTGCTGCTCGCCGAGGCAAGCGTCCGCGCAGCTGTTGCAGGCGTCGACGCAAGCGAGGCACTCCTCGATGCAGTCCGACAGGACCTTCGGATCGACCATCGTCTTCCGCGGGTGGGTCTTCAGCATTTCCAGGTGGTTCATCGTCGGTCCTCCGGGCGCGAGCGGGCGTCACTCCCGCTCGACAGCGTGTCGAGCGGCGGTGGGTGGATGGCCTCCGCGCACCCGCGTTGCGGAGTGACCGTCTCGGTCACGCCGAGGCGCGATCCAGGTGAAGGTTCGGGCGTACACATGGACGATCCTGGCCGACGACGTCCGCGCGGTCCGCGCGCTGGCCGCGCAGGTCATCGACGTACACCCGAAGCACGCGCAGCCGACCGCCGTAGCCGCGTAACCAGCGAATCTGCTCCTTCGCTTCCCCCCAGCACCACTCGCAACACCCGAAACGCGACGTGCACAAGTGGATAGTCGGGGGACCCAGCGACGACATCACTCACGCGGAACGGCCCGTATTCCTCCGGCGACAATTCTCGTCCGCGTTCCGATCAAGGAACCCGACGACCTCGAGATCGCGGAACGCGATTTCCTTGTCGTAGGTCGCGGCGTCGTCGCGGTGTGATCGCCGCTGGCGCCGCACGCGATGATGATGGCCGCCAGTGCGACAGGAACCGAGGCTCCTCCAATTCTGGACGAACGCCGTCGCCGGCGCACGTGTGATGGCTACTTTCGCCGCGCGCGTCGTAGGGGCGCGTCATGCCACTCGGCGGTAGTCGTATGAAGACCCCCGAGGACGGCAGGGAAACGATCCCGCCGGTCGTCTCCGGCGCTCGCGGCACAGGCTGCTGTTGATCGAGCGCCTGATGCGGTCGCCCCTCGTTGTAGAACGGGACGTACTCGCGAACGAGCCGCGCGAGATGTTCATCGCCGAGGATCAGGACGTGATCGAGCAGCTCGCGTCGGAGCGTGCCGACGAACCGCTCCGCGAACGCATTCATGAGGGGTGCGCGGATCACAGTGCGCACGACGCGCACGCCGACGGCCTTGAACATGGTCGCGGACTTCCCGCCGAGCTTGCTGTGGCGATCGACGATCAACACCTCGGGCTGCCCGTCCATCATCACGTTGCGCGCCTGCTGCGCGCACCAGTCGTCCGTTAGGTGGTACGTGACCGCTGCGTGCACGATCCGGCGTCGCTTCAGGTCGATGCAGAACAGGATGAAGATCGGCCTGAACAGCGCATCGAACGTCTGCATGAAATCGCAGGCCCACGTCGCATGGTTCTTGATGAACGTTCGCCAACGCTGTCCGTCACCCGGCTTGCGCGCCACCTGCATGTACCGCTGGATCGTGCGCTTCGAGACACGGATGCCAAGCTTGAGCAGCTCGCCGCGGATCCGCTCCGCGCCCCACCTCGGGTTCTTCGCGGTCATGTCGCGCATCGTCGCCGCATGCGACCTCGGTCGCCGACCTCCTCGAACGCCATCGCCAGAACACCCTGAACCCTTCGCGATGCCATCGCAGCACGGTCGCCGGCTCGAACAACGTCACCGCGGACCGCCACGTCGACGTGAACCGCGACAGGACCCCAACGGTCCACCGCTGCGTTGGGAACGCGCGCACCCGCTTCCCCTCGAGCCGCCGCTTCGCGACCGCGAGCTGCAGCCGAAGCAGTTCGTTCTCCGCGACGAGCGCCGCCGCGAACGAAAAAATCCCGCGACGATCCCGGCCGGGACTCCGAGCATCGCGGGAGGTCAGAGCAGGTTAGAGCAGCGTCCCCAACGGGATTCGAAGGCGAAGTTTCGAGAGGTTGCGCGAGAAATCCCGGTCGATCCGCGATCGGGTGTGCGGGTGTCCCCATCGGGGCGGTCGCCAAGTCCGCGATCACACGTGGTCCAGCCCAGCCGGGCTGGGCGGGGACCCGAAGATCTGCGGCGTCAGCCGCGATGGGCTGTTCCGTGGGCTGAAGCTTGACCCTGTACCTGGGTACAAGCCTTACGCTTGGGGACGATGGCGCTCCGAACCAGTGATGTCGCGAAGGCCGCGGGCGTGAACGTGCAGACGCTTCGGTACTACGAGCGCGAGGGCATCCTTCCTGCTCCTCGTCGCGCGACGTCGGGCTACCGGCAGTACACCGACGAAGCCGTTCGAATCGTTACGTTCGTGAAGCGCGCGCAGGAGCTCGGGTTCACGTTGCGTGATGCAAAGGAGCTGCTGCGATTGAGGTCGGCGGGACCCAAGCGAGCCCCTGCTGCGCGTGCAGCCGCGACCGCAAAGCTCGCCGACATCGATGAGAAGATCCGCGACCTCAGCGCGATGCGCGCCGCACTTTCGTCGCTTGCGGAGGCGTGCGCGTGCGCGACGGGCGGGGCGGTGACGTGCCCCATCCTTGAGGCGCTCGAAAAAACTCCGAACCCCTCTTGACTCGGTATCTACGTACAGACCTCAAGGTGTGGTCATGGCCAACGACCTCTCGCGATCGCGCTGGCTGTCATCCGTCGGAACGGTTCTCGCCGTCATCGTGCCGAAGGGGCTCTGCCCCATCTGCATCGCGACTTCCGGCGGCATCCTCGCTTCGCTCGGTCTCGGGTTCCTCTTGGTCGAGCGCAACGTGCGCTGGATCCTCGCCATCACGTTGACCATCGGGTTGATCGGCTTCGTGCTGTCGGCTCGACGGCATCGTCGATGGTGGACGATCGGCGTCGGTGCGACGGCGGCCGTCGTGACGATGACCGGACGGTTCTTGCTCAACGAGATCGTCCTGTACGTGGGCATGGTGCTCCTCGTCGCGGCGCTCGTCAGTGATTGGTGGGCGCGTCGGCACCCGTGGGCGCCGCTCGTGCAAATCCGTTTGAAGCGTGGAGGTGTGTGATGGCTGACGTTCAGATTTTCAGTGCTGGGTGCCCCTGCTGCGACGAGGCGATCGCCGCGGTGAAGCAGGCTGCTTGTGTGAACTGCACCGTGTCGGTGCGTGACATGAACGACCCGGCGGTCGCTGCGGATGCCAAGAAGTTTGGCATCAAGCGTGTTCCCGCCGTCGTCATCGACGGGAAGCTCGCCGACTGCTGCGCGGCGGGCGGGATCGATATCGCGGTGCTGCGCGAGATGGGCCTCGGGGCGGGCTGATGCGCGTCGCGCCGTGGCTGGTCACGGTGACGCTCGCCCTCGCCGGCTGTGCGAGGGCGAGCGCCGACACGAGTACGCACGGATCCGCAGTCCAGGCGGCAGTCGCGCGATTTCACGTGGACGGCATCGCGTGCTCCGCGTGCGCGAACCGCCTGCGCGATGGATTGCGGAAGCTCGACGGCGTGAGCGACGTACAGGTCGACGTCGCAAAGAAGGACGTCGTCGTCTCGTACGACGCCAGCCGCACCTCGGCGGCCTCGATCAAGAACGAGATCGTGCGGCTCGGCTTCACCCCGACCTGACGTCCTTCGGGTTTCCTGCGTCCTTCCGATCCCGGTCTGCGTCTGTACTTCCGAGAGCACCGGACCGGTGCCGAAGGAGGTCATCATGCAGAACGAAGAAGAGAAGACGCTCGCCGAGATCCCCGAGGCCGAGGAGAGCTGCTGCGACTCGGAGAAGGCCGAGAGCTGCTGCGCACCCGAGGCGAAGTCGTCGTGCTGCGGCACAACGGACACCAAGAAGCCGCCGAAGAGCTGCGGGTGCTGAGATGAACGAGCTCCCCGTGCTCGTGATCGGCGGCGGGCCCGTCGGGCTCGCCGCCGCGGCGCACCTGCACCATCGCGGCATTCGCAGCGTCGTGCTCGAGGCCGGCGACAGCGTCGGATCGAGCATCCTCGAGTGGGGCCACGTGCGGCTGTTCTCGCCGTGGCGCTACAACGTCGATCGCGTCGCGGCGCAGCTGCTCGAGGGTTGGGACGCACCCGATCCCGAGGAGCTGCCGACCGGCCGCGATCTCGTCGACCGGTATCTCCGGCCCCTCGCGCGCCGCCTCGACGTTCGGGTCGGCGCACGGGTCACCGCGATCTCTCGTGCGAACATGGACAAGGTACGTACGCGCGACCGCGCAGCCGCACCGTTTGTCGTGCGCATCGGCGACGAGGACATGCTGGCACGCGCAGTCATCGACGCGTCCGGAACGTGGCGAACGCCTAATCCGCTCGGCGCATCGGGACTTCCGGTGCTCGGCGAGGCGCGCTTCGCGAGCCGGATTTTCTACGGGATTCCCAACGTGCATCACGCCGACGGAACCACGCTGGTGGTCGGTGCGGGGCACTCCGCCGCGAACTCGATCCTCGCGCTCGCGGCGATGCGCGCCAGCGTGGTCTGGATGACCCGCAGCGACGACGCGAAGCGCGTGCTCGGCGGTGGAGCGGCCGACGGACTGCCCGCGCGCAGCAAGCTCGGGACCGACCTCCGCTCGCTCATCGACAAAAAGGCCGTGAAGTGGATCAGTGGGTTCGCAATCCGCGAGCTTCGCGACGACAACGGAAAGCTCGTGGTGATCGGAATGCAGCGCGGCGTCGAGCGGGCCGTGCGCGGGATTGACACGATCATCGCAGCGACCGGACAGCGGCCGGACCTGTCGATCACACGCGAGCTCCGCCTCGCGATCGATCCGTGGCTCGAGTGCTCGGAGAAGCTCGGTCCCCTCATCGACCCCAATGAGCACAGCTGCGGCACGGTGCGACCGCACGGAGCGATCGAGCTCGCGCACCCCGAGCCGGGCTTCTACACGATCGGAAGCAAGAGCTACGGCCGCGCGCCGACGTTCCTCCTCGCAACTGGATACGAGCAGGCGCGCTCCGTCGCAGCGATGATCGCGGGCGATCGCGAAGCGGCGATGCGCGTCGAGCTCGACCTGCCGGAGACCGGCGTCTGCAACGTCGGCGAAGCGGGTTGTTGCGCGTGAGCCCGGTGCGCGCGGTCGTCGCGCTCGCGATTGCGGAGACGGCGTCGTGGGGGATCCTGCACTACGGGTTCGGGATCCTCCTCGCGCCGATCGCGAAGGACCTCGGCACCTCGGAGGTCGTCGTCGCGGGCGCGTACTCGATCGCGCTCCTCGCTGGAGGCCTGGCCGCTGCACCGATCGGACGCGCGCTCGATCGGCACGGTGCGCGCGCGGTGATGACCGCCGGCGCATGTGCGGCGACGGTCGCGTTGCTCCTGCTTGCCGGTGCCCGCGGCGTGGCGACGCTCTACCTCGCATGGGCAATCATCGGCGTGGCGCAGGCAGCAGTGCTGTACGAACCCGCGTTTGCGGCGATCACGTCGTGGTTCGAGAGCGACCGTGACCGGTTGCGCGCGATCGTTGGCGTCACGCTGGTCGCGGGATTCGCGAGCACGATCTTCGGTCCGTTGATCGCCCGTGCGACCAGCGCATTCGGCTGGCGACTCACGGTGGTCGCGATGGCCGCAATGGTGCTGCTCGTCGTGACGCCGATCCATGCCTCGCTACCCGCGACGCGTGCGACCCCGCGCGCACGATCAACCGCTCACGACGACGTGCGCATGCTGTCCTGGGTGTTTGCCGCGCACGCGTTCGCATCGACCGGGCTGGCGGTGCAGCTCGTCGCGCACCTCGTCGAGACGGGGGCGTCTATTACACGCGCGGCAGCGATCGCAGGGACGTTGGGAGTCGCACAGGTCGCCGGCCGGCTGACAGCATCGGCGATGCGCACGATGAGCGCGGCCGCGCGAATGACGGTGTTGCTCGGCGCTCAGAGTGTCGCGCTCGTCGCGATCGGGTCGGGTGCGGCTCTGTTCGGCGTCGTTGTCTTCGGCCTGAGCAACGGCCTGGTCACGATCGAGCGTGTGACGATCGTGGCCGAGCGGTACGGGCGCGACCATTATGGCGAGAACAGCGGTCGCATCGCGCGCGTCGGGCTGATCGTGCGCGCAGCAGCTCCGTTCGTTCTCGGCTGGGCACGGGCACACTTTGGCGCGAAGGTCGCGTTCTCCAGCCTGGCCCTGTTGCTGGCGCTCGCCGCCGGCGCCTTGAACCTCGAGCTGGCTCCGCAGAGGACGGTCCGTTAACTTTTCCTGCGTCCTTTTGGCAGCGAGTGCGTCTTCATGGGTATGGAGCAGATCGAGCAGGCGTACCTGGCACTTCAGACGGACGTGCGGCAGTTCGTTGCCCGCCGCGTCCGGCCGGACGCCGTCGACGATCTTTCGCAGGAGATCTTCGTGCGCATGAAGCAGCACGCCGACGAGCTCCGCGACGAGTCGCGTGTCGTTCCCTGGCTGTTCAGGATCGCCCGCAGCGTCGTCACCGATCACCTCCGCCGCCGCCGCGATCACGCGTCGCTCGACCATGCCGAAGAGCCGTCGACCGAGGAGCCCGAGAGGAACTTCAACGCCGAGATGGCGAGCTCGTTCCGCACGCTGATGGCCTCGATGCCGGACGAGTACCGCGAGGCGCTCGAGCTCACAGAGATGCAGGGCCTCAGCCAGCGCGAGCTCGCGGAGCGCACGGGCCTTTCGTTCTCGGGCGCCAAGTCTCGCGTGCAGCGCGCTCGGAAGATGTTCGAGGAGATCGTTCGCGCCTGCTGTGACTTCGAAATGGATCGACGTGGCAATGTCGTCGCGTGCACGCCAAAGGCCTCGGCGCCCTGCAAGAGCTGCTAACGAAAGGCCGCGCCGAGACAGATAGCGGGAGCGAGTGGACTGTTGATCAACGGTCTCGTATCACTGGCAACCATGTCCGCACTGCGCTCCACGATTTCGCGTCTCGCCGAAGACTTCGCGTCCCAGATCCTCGCCGCGCTTCGCGGTGCCTCGCTGTCCGATCTGAGTGCGATCTCCGCTGATGCACCGGCTCCAAGCCGCGGTGGGCGTCGTTCCGCTTCGACGATGCCCGCGGCGAGTGCGTTGAAGGCGACGCCCCGGCTCGCGCGCGCACGCGCGGGTGAGCGCCGCACTGCTGCGGACTTCGAGAAGATCACCACCGCGGTCGTCGAGCTCCTGAAGAAGCACCCGGACGGCCTCCGCGCCGAACAGATCCAAAAGGAGCTTGGGCTTTCCCGCAAGGACCTCCCGCGGCCGATGTCGCATGCGCTCGCGAAGAATCTCGTTCGCAAGAAGGGTGAGAAGCGCGCAACGAAGTACTTCGCGCGGTGAGGTTCCCACGACCTACCGAGCGTTGCGGCGCGGCTTTGCCGCGGGCTCGCATGTCGTGCACGTGGACGTCCGCTCCGCGATCTCGGCGTCGACTGCCGCTGCGAGGTCACGCAGCACTTCCGCTGCGAGGTCGCGGCGCTCCGGCGGTAGCCGGTTCGCGAGTCCGCCAAGCACCAAGCGCTCGTCGCACACCAGCGACTCGAGGCACTTCTTGCCCTTGCGCGTGAGACGGTTCGCCACGGCGCGCCCATCCTCGGCGACCGCCACTCGCTCCACGTAACCGGCGTCCTCCAGCTTGGCGAGATTCCGGCTCGCCGTGGAGAGGTCGATCCCGAGCGCCTGCGCCAGGTCGGTGTTCAAGCGCGGACCGTCGGCGAGGAGCCTCATCGTGTCGAACTGCTGCAACGTTACATCGCAGCACACGACGTCCCTTTCGAGACGACTCACGCCGCGCACGAGGCGGCGCAGGGCCGATGCGAAATCAGTCTTCGAAGCCACGTTCGCCGCCAAGGTTGTCCGTCTCGCGCCGCCTGGTCAAGCGCGTCCTCAGGCCTCTTCGAGGACGATGCCCTCGATGTTGTTCGCGACGTCGGCGCATCGGCCGGTCGCGTTCTCGAGCGCGTCGTAGATGTCGCGCCACTTGAGCACGATGAGCGGATCATCCGGTGCCTTGAAGAGCGTCGCGATCGCACGCCGGTAGACGTCGTCTGCAAGATCTTCGAGGGCGCCGATCGCGCCGCAGCACTCGAGCAGCTCGACGCGCGGCATCTTCGGGAGGAGCTGCATCGTCTTCTGGATGGACTCGCAACACTTCACGAGCACGTCCGCGAGCTCCTTCGCGTCGGGGCGTGTCTCGCGGATCTCGAAGAGGACGATCCGCTCGGCTACGGCCTCAGCGAAGTCGAGAACGTCGTCCATGCGGGTGATGAGGCGATGGATGTCCGGTCGATCGATCGGCGTGATCCAGGTCTCGTGGATCATGCGGATCACCCCGTGGGTGATCTCGTCGCCTTCCTTCTCCGCCGCGCTGACCGTGGCGGAGATCTCCTGCGCTCTACCGAGATCGTCGAACATCGATCGGACGAGGCGGGCGGCCTTCAAGGTCACGTTCGCGTGACTCGCGAACGCATCGAAGAACCGCGTGTCCTTCCTGCGCATACCCATGACGCCTCCGGCAGATGCTTGCACGATACACGGATCGCGGCGCCCGCAACAGGTACTTGCATCATGCAAGCAAATCTGGAAGAACCGGCGGCATGAGCGCCGCACCCATCCGCGTTCTGTTCGTCTGCACCGGCAACTCGGCGCGCAGCCAGATGGCGGAGGCGCTGCTGCGGCACATCGGCGGGGACCGGTTCGAGGTCTTCAGTGCGGGCACGAGCCCGCGGCCCGATATCCATCCGCTCGCGCGCAAAGCCGTCGCCGATCTCGGCATCTCCATGAGCGGGCAGGAGCCGAAGGACCTGTCGCGCTATGCCGGCCAGCACTTCGACTACGTCATCTCGCTCTGCGACCGTGCCACGAGCGAGTGTGGCGCGATGCGCGGCGATCACGTGGCGCATTGGTCGTTCGGCGACCCCGCCGAAGGTGACCTCGACGAGGCCACGATGGCGAAGCGGTTTCACGACGTGATGATCGGTCTTGAACGTCGCATTCGGTTGCTGATGATTGTCGAGGAAGGCGGTGACCATTGAGCGTGCGCATCGGCATCAACGGGTTCGGTCGGATGGGGCGGCTCGCGCTTCGCGCGGGATGGGGAGCTCCGGACCTCGAGTTCGTGCACATCAACGAGCCGAAGGGCGGGCCGGAGACGGCAGCCCACCTTCTCACGTTCGATTCGGTGCACGGCCGGTGGCCGCACAAGGTCGACGCGCGGGAGGGCGCGGTCGAGATCGCGGGCAAGCGCCTCGGGTTCACCGATCGCGCGGCGCCAGGCGAGGTTCCCTGGCGCGACGCCGGCGTCGATATCGTGCTCGAGTGCTCGGGCAAGTTCCGCACTCCGCAAACGCTCGCTCCCTACTTCGAGAAGGGCGTGAAAAAGGTCATCGTCGCCGCTCCCGTGAAGGAGGGGGCGCTGAACATCGTCTACGGCGTCAACGATCACGAGTACAAGCCGACCGAGCATCACCTGCTCACAGCGGCGTCGTGCACGACGAACTGCCTGGCGCCGGTGGTAAAGGTCATCCACGAGGGGCTCGGCATCAAGCATGGCGTCATCACGACGATCCACGACCTGACGAACACGCAGACAGTGGTCGATGCTCCTCACAAGGATCTCCGACGCGCGCGCGCTTCGGGCATGTCGCTCATCCCGACGACCACTGGCTCGGCAACGGCGATCACGATGATCTACCCGGAGCTGAAGGGAAAGTTGAACGGCCTCGCGGTGCGCGTTCCGCTCCTCAACGCGTCGCTCACCGACTGCGTGTTCGAGGTGGCGCGGCCGACCACGGTCGAAGAGGTCAACGCGCTCCTCAAGGGCGCGGCGGAGGGACCGCTCAAGGGCATCCTTGCCTACGAGACGCGCCCGTTGGTCTCGATCGACTTCAAGGACGATCCGCACTCCTCGATCATCGATGCGCTCTCCACGATGGTGGTCGACGGCACGTCGGTGAAGATTCTCGCGTGGTACGACAACGAGATCGGGTACGTGCATCGCATGATCGATCTCGCGCGCAAGGTCGGCGCCGGCCTCCGTTGATGCTCGCGGAATGAGCGCGCTGCGGAACTACGTCCTCGTCACGCTCGCGTACTGGGCGTTCACGTTGACCGACGGCGCGCTCCGCATGCTCGTGGTGCTCCACTTCCACGAGCTCGGCTACACGCCCGTCCAGCTCGCGTTCCTGTTCCTCTTCTACGAGTTCTTCGGCGTCGTCACGAACCTGCTCGGCGGGTGGATTGCGTCGCGCATGGGCCTGAAGGTCACGTTGTTCTCGGGCCTTGCGATGCAGGTCGTCGCGCTTGTCATGTTGTCGCTGCTCGTCCCCACCTGGTCAAAGGCGGTGTCGGTCGCGTACGTGATGGCGGCGCAGGCGCTCTCCGGCATCGCGAAGGATCTGACGAAGATGAGCTCGAAGAGCTCGATCAAGGTGCTCCTTCCCGAGGACGCGCACTCGGCGCTCTTCAAGTGGGTTGCGATCTTGACCGGTTCGAAGAACGCGCTGAAGGGCGCGGGCTTCTTCCTCGGAGGGTTGCTCCTAGCCCTCGCCGGGTTCCGCGGCTCGCTCTGGGGCATGGCCGGCGCGCTCGTCGTGGTCCTCGTCGCGTGTGTGCTGTCGCTGCCGGCGGAGATGGGCAAGGCCAAGGCGAAAACGAAGTTCAAACATCTCCTTTCGAAGTCGCGCGACATCAACGCGCTCTCCGCGGCGCGTCTCTTCCTCTTCGGCGCGCGCGACATCTGGTTCGTCGTCGGCGTCCCGGTCTTCCTCAGCGCAAAGCTCGGGTGGTCGTTCACACAGGTGGGCGCGTTCCTCGCGCTCTGGGTCGTGGGCTACGGCGCCGTGCAGTCGCTGACCCCCACGGTGCTCGTGCGCTTCACCGGTGGTCACGCGCCGCAGGGGCGAGCCGCGCAGGTGCTCGCGTTGCTTCTCACGATCACGTCCGCGGCGATGGCATTCGGACTGCTCTCCGGTGTACCGCCGGCTGTGCTGTTGATCGGCGGGCTCGGAGTGTTCGGCGTCGTCTTCGCGCTGAACTCCGCCGTGCACTCGTACCTGATCTTGTCCTATTCCGACGGCGACAAGGTCGCGACGAACGTCGGCTTCTATTACATGGCCAACGCCGCGGGCCGGCTCGTGGGCACGCTGCTCTCGGGCGCGCTCTTCCAGATCGGCGGCATTGCGGGCTGCCTCTACGGCACGCTCGCCTTCACGGTGATCACGACCGCTATCTCGGTGCTCCTGCCCCAGCGGGAGCCCATCGCGCTCGCGGCCGACACGAAGATCGAGCTGGCCGACTGATCGCTCTGCGACCAACCTAGCGACCACATGCCCGACCGGATCGACGACGACCTGCCGCCGCACACCATCGAATCCACGCTCGCGAGCTTCGCGCGGACTCCGCTGCCGACCCATCCGCCGCGCGTGCTCGTCTTGTACGGCTCCCTCCGCGAGAAGAGCTTCAGCCGCTACCTCGCCGAGGAGTGCGTCCGCGTTCTCACTCGCTTCGGCGCGGAGGTCCGCCTGTTCGATCCGCGCGGGTTGCCGGTGTTCGATCGACAGTCGTTCGATCTTCCGAAGGTGCGCGAGCTCCGCGAGCTGAGCGATTGGTCCGAGGCGCACGTCTGGGTGTCGCCCGAGCAGCACGGCGCGATGACCGCAGCGTTCAAGAACCAGATCGACTGGCTGCCGTTGAACACGGGCGCGGTTCGTCCAACGCAGGGACGAACGCTCGCTGTCCTCGAGGTGTCCGGAGGAAGCCAGTCCTTCAACGCGGTGAACCAGATGCGCGTGCTCGGACGGTGGATGCGGATGTTCACCATCCCGAACCAGTCGTCGGTGCCGAAGGCCTTCGATGAGTTCGACCAAGAGGGGCGGATGAAGCCCTCGAGCTATCGGGACCGCGTTGTCGACGTGATGGAGGAGCTGTTCCGCATGACCCTTCTCCTGCGGACGCAGGTCGATGTCCTCACGACTCGCTATTCGGAAGAAAAGGAGCGAAGGCAGCTCGGCGCGTTGAAGCCGGCGCTCGGCGTCGGTCCGAAGGAGTAGTCTCGGACCGAAGCAGATGTCAGCACCGTTGCCCATCGCTCGAACGTTCGCGCTCTTCGTCGCGACCGCGCTCGCCGAGATCGTGGGGTGCTACCTGCCATATCTCTGGCTGCGTCGCGGCGGATCGCTGTGGCTCGTTCTGCCGGCCGCACTCAGTCTGTCGGCGTTTGCATGGTTGCTCACGTTGCACCCGACGTCGGCTGGCCGCACGTACGCGATGTACGGCGGCGTGTACGTTGCGGTCGCCGTCGCGTGGGCGTTCCTCGTCGACAAGCAGCAGCCCGACAGCTGGGATCTGATCGGCGCGTCGGTCGCCATCCTGGGGATGGCAATCATGGCGTTCGCGCCACGCTGAACGATCTACGAAGCCGCCAGCGCCCGAGACACGCCCCAACCGGCGAAGACACCCGCGAGCAGCACCGTGCCGACCGCGACAGCAACGCCAAGGCCCAGTCCCGCGCAGCCAACTGCGATCGCGGCAACCGCGGTCACCGCCGCGGCGAGCCACCCGGAGTTGGAGCGCAGTGACTTCGCGTGCAGCGCTGTAACGATCGCTCCCGCTGCAAACCCGATCGCCGAGCAGTACACACCACACTCGCCAATTGAGTCCGGACCGCACAGCGCGCGGACGACGAACACCGTTGCGATCGGGGCGGCTCCTGCGATCAGGCCAGCTGTCGCACCGTTACCCGCCGTTCGGCTCCGCCACCGGAGAACGACGACGAGCGCCATCAACACCGCGGAAGCAATCACGACACGCGGAGTCAGCGCTCCCGCAATGACCGCACCGGCGATCGTGAACACCAGCGCAGCCGGCGCCATCCGTGTCGCGACGCGCAGACGCGCGACCTCGGAGACGCGCCGCGCGCGCCGAGCAAGGAGATCGAGATCAACCATAGAGCTTCCTCCAGGCAGCGCGAAGGCGATCGACCGCGCGGAGCCTCCTCTTTCGTGACGTTTCGTCCGTCGGCGGTGCGTCGCCCGTCCACAGGTGGGCGAGCGCGGCGCGATCCCTATCGGCCATCGAGCCGACCATCTCGAAGAGCGCCGCGCGTGCCTCTGCCTCGATCACCTGCTCGTCGGCGAGCGGTCGATCATCCCGTCGGTCATGGTCATCGGCGTTGGCGATCTCCGCGCGACGCTGGCGTCGACGCCGCGCCGTGAGCGCCTCGTAGGTCGCGATCGAGAACGCCCATGCAACGGCGTTGCGCGTCGGATCGAGGTCTGCAATCGAGTCGAAGATCTTGAGGACTCCTTGCTGCGCGGCGTCCTCCGCGTCCGCCTCGTGCTTCGTGATTCGACGCGCGATCGCGAGAGTTGGCGGCCAGAGTCGCTCGAAGAGCGACGCGAAGACGGACCGATCCCCGTCGGAGAACCGTACGAGCAGACGATTGAGCTCCGCGCGCTCCGCCGGCGTCATCTCATGCGGCGAGGCCGCCCTCCCGTAAGCCGAGGCGCTCGATGGCGTTCGCGACGCCTTCGGGCGGCCTGGCGAGCGACGGCAGCTCAGCCCATGTCTCGAGGACGTCGGAGTGCTCTGTGCCCGCGCGCGTGGTCCACCGCAGCTCGCCAGCGGCGCGCTTCACTTCGAAGGCGAGGAACGAGCAGCATCGGCTCTCTTGCTCGATCAGCGCACGCACGCGAGTTGCGGTTGCTTCGTCGTCGTCGAAGATGAATGCAACCGAGCCGGCGCGTCGCTCGGTGCGACGCAGGCCGGAGTCGAAGAGCTCGCGAAATGCATCCATCCGCTTCGGCGCGTCCTCGCGCGGCAACGTGCAACCGGACGACGCACCGCTCGCCCCGGTCGCGCAGCCGCACGATCGATCCACGGCGCATGCGTCTGCGCACGCCGACGCAGCCGCGCGCGCTCGCAAACGACGTCGCACGAACCAGAGCGCCGCACCAACCAGCACTGCGATGAGGGCGACCTGCGCGGCACGCTCCGTCCACATCGCGATTGCCGCGCTGGCGCTTGCCGAGAGTCCGAGCGCGATCAACAACGGGGCGGCGCAGCACCCGATGCACGCGAGCGCGCCCAGTCCGAACACAGCTCCGACGCTTGCCCCGCGGCCCGGCTTCCGTTCCATCGTGACCTCCTGCCTCTCATAGGCGCGGCAGGACGCGAACGGGACACCGAAACCGGGGAGGCCGGTTCACCGGGCAAGCCTACGACTCGCGGAGCCGGGCTGCCGCCGAGGCCGCGTGCTAACCTTGGCGCGTGTCGCGCGGCGTGCACCTGCGAACGCTTCGGTCCTGGCGGGGCCGGATGCGTGTCATGCGCGCGCTCCGTGTGCTCGTTGCCTTGATCGCGCTGCAGATCACCGGTGCGGCGCACGTGTTCGCGGATGCTGTGTTCGCCGAGACGCTCGCGAGCCACGTCGAGCAGGAGCGAACGGGCGGTGGCCGCGACGATAGCGACGCCGATTGCCCACCGGGCTGCCCCGAGTGCCATCACGTGACGCACGCGCTGCCAGTCGTGATCGGCGCGCCGGAGATCGAGCGCGTCGCCGCGGCGGCTCGTGTCGATGTCGCGTTCGAGCCGATCCAGAAGGCTCCATCGCGTCCGCGCTCTCCACCGTACCGTCCACCGCGCGCGTGATCTCTCCTCGTCCGTGAACAGCGGCGTCCCTCAGGTGGGGCGCATCGTCGTCGCGTGCGCGCGACGAGTTTGTCCGTTGGAAGTGCGCTGACCTCCGCAATTGGAGCGTAGCGCTCGCCCGCGGCAACGCCCGCGGGCCTCCGAGGAGGAGGTTCTCATGTCTGGTTGGATCGCTTCGTCGGTGAGCATCGCGCTCGCCGGAGCCGTGCTGTGTTCGTACGCCGAGGTCGCCAACGCGGCGGTCGTGCTCGATCGCGAGAGCGTCGCGAAGTACGCGCGCACCGAGTCGCCCGTCGCGAAGGCGAACGCCACGAAGGTCGACGTCGCGAAGGCGGGCACCGTCGGCGTGGGCATCGTGTCGCAGACGAATCCCACGCTGACCGCGATGGGCGGAGTGCGCTTCGGCGATCCGAAGACCCCGGAGGCAAACGCGAGTTTGCTGATCCCCTTCGATCTCGGCGGACGACCGAAGGCAAGATCGGACGCTGCCGCGACGAACGTCGACGCCGCGAAAGCGAGCGCCGCGGACGGTCTTCGCGGAGTCGTTCGCGAGGCGCTTCTTCGCTGGGCACGCGCGCTCCGTGCGCAGCGAGGCGTCGCGCTCGCCAAGACACGCAAGGAGGTCGCATCGAACCTGCTGGTCATCGCGAAGCGCCGCGCCGCGACCGGCGACATCGCGAAGGGTGACACCAGCGTGTTCGAGATCGAGCTCGGGCGCGAGGACGCACGCCTGTCGGCGGCCGATGGCCTCGTCGCGGCGAAGCGAGCGCTTCTCGTCGCGTACATCGGCGCTCCCGAGGATGCCCGCGTCGGAGGTGACCTCGTCGCGATCTCCGCACCTCAGTCGCTCGACACGCTGCTCGCATCGATCGACAAGCGCGCCGATGTGCAGGCTGCCGCCGCAGCGGTCACCGCGGCCGGGTCGCAGGTCGGACTCGCCAAGTCAGACGCGTGGCCGACGCTCGGCATCGTCGGCAATTACGAGTACCACGAGTCGACGAACTTCGTGACGGTCGGCGTGTCACTGCCGTTGCCGTTGTTCAACACGAACAAGACCGCGATCGCGACGGCGAACGCCAAGGTCGCCGCCGCCCAGGCCGATCTCGCGGCCGTTCGTGCGCTGGCCATCGGGGAGCTCAAGGCGGCATACGCCAGCTGGACGTCGGCGCGCGACTCGCACGACGCGCTCGCGAAGGTCGCGACGCTCGCGGATGTTGCCGTCGCGCGTGCGGTCAAGGCCTACGACGTCGGAAGCAGCAACGTCACGGACGTCCTCCTTCTCCGCAAGACGCTGCAAGACGCATCGACAGAGGCGCTCGACGCGGAGCTCGCGCTCGCTGAAGCACGCATCGAGCTCGACGCCGCGGCCGGAACGCTGCCATGAGCGACGACGACATCCGAGTCTCCCGCGCGCGCATGAACGCGCTCGGCGTCGTTCTTCTCCTCGCGATGGCTGCCACAGGCGTCATCGCCTATCGCGCCGGATACCGCGCCGCGCCCAATGTCGTCCCTGCGCCGGCCGCTTCTGAACCCGAACACGACGACGAGCCCGCGCATGCCGGGCTGGCGAAACGGGTGAGGCTTCAGCCGCAGGTGATCACTGCGGCGGGGATCCGCAACGAGCCCGTGAAGAAGGAAGTCCTGCGCGCGCAGGTCGAGCTCCCCGGCGAGATTGCCGCGCACCCGGACAGGTCGGCGAGGATCGCGGCGCCGGTCGCAGGAAGGATCGAAGAGGTCACGTTCCTCGACGGCGCGAACGTCAAGAAGGGCGATCCGCTCGTCGTCATCCGCGTGCCCGAGCTCGCGCGCATTCGTGCCGCGCATGTATCCGCGATGGCGCGAGCAAAGGCCGCGCGGGCGCAGGCGACACGCCTGAAGGAGCTCGAGGGCGAGGGCATTGCCTCGAAAAAGGCGCTCGCCGAGGCCGAGGCTGAAGCAACGTCGCTCGAGGCCGAAGCTTCCGCGCTCGGCGCGGAACTAGCCGCGATGGGAGGTGCGACCGGCGCCGTGAAGCTCACGCTTCGCGCTCCGATCGACGGCACGGTGCTGGCGCGCAACGCCGTCGTCGGCCAGCCCATCACCGCCGACGAGAGCGTCGGCTCGATCGCGGATCTCAAGGAAGTGTGGTTCATCGCGCGCCTCTTCGAACACGACCTCCATCAGGTCGCGATCGGAGCGCCCGCCGAGATCGAGCTGAACGCCCACCCCGGCGTTCGCTTTCCCGGATCGCTCGACGTCGTCGGCTTCCAGGTCGATCCGGCGGCGCGTACGGTGACGGCGCGGATCAAGCTCGCGAACGCCGACGCCAAGCTGCGCATCGGGCTGTTCGGAGTCGCTCACGTCGCGACGCAGGAGACCGTCGACAAGCCGCCCACGCTCGTCGTCCCGAGGAGCGCGGTCACCCAGATCGGCGGGAAGAGCGTGGTGTTCGTCCGTCATCCAGACGACGACTTCGAGCTGCACGAGGTCGTCCTCGGTACGTCGGGCATCGGAAAGGTCGAAGTCCTCGCCGGCCTCCGCGAGGGCGAGCAGGTCGTCATTAGCGGCGTCTTCACGCTGAAGAGCGCCGTGCTGAAATCGACGTTCGCGGAGGAGGAGTGATGCGCTTCCTCGCCGCAATCGTCGAATGGTCGCTGCGCAATCGCGCCGTCGTGACGCTCGCGACGCTCTTGCTCATCGTGCTCGGCATTCGATCCGCGCTCACGCTGCCGATCGACGCGGTGCCGGACGTCACGAACGTCCAGGTCCAGGTCATCACCGCGGCGCCCGCGCTCTCGCCGCTCGAGGTCGAGCAGTACGTCACCGTGCCGGTCGAGCGTTCGATGGCCGGCATCCCCGGATCGACACAGGTTCGGAGCGTGTCGAAGTACGGTCTCAGCGTGGTCACGGTCGTTTTCCGCGACGACGTGAACATCTACTTTGCGCGGCAGCTCGTCGGCGAGAGGATCCGCGAGGCGCAGGAGAAGGTGCCATCGCGCTACGGACGGCCGGACATGGGGCCTATCACGACGGGCCTCGGCGAGGTCTACCAGTTCGTCGTGCGCAACGAGCACATGACGCTCATGCAGGTCGAGGAGGTGCTCGACTGGCAGATCGCGCCGCAGCTCCGCACCGTGCCGGGGGTCGTCGAGGTGAACAGCTTCGGTGGCGAGGATCGCCAGTACCAGATCATCCTCGACCCGAAGCGGCTGCAGGCCGCCGGTGTCTCGATCACGCAGGTCGCCGAGGCGCTCGAGAAGTCGAACGCGAACGCTGGCGGCGGCTACATCGAACACGAGGGCGAGCAGTTCGTCATTGGCACCACAGGGCTCGTCAAGGATCTCGACGATCTGCGAAACGTCGTGATCGGCGCGACCTCGCAAGGGGTTCCGATCACGCTCGCGACCGTCGGCGACATCCGTTTTGGCGCGAGGCTCCGCCGTGGCGCCGCGTCGATGAACGGAAAGGGCGAGGTGGTCATCGGTGTCGCGTTGATGCTCATGGGCGAGAACTCCCGCGTCGTCACCGAGGCGGTCAAGACGAAGCTCGCCGCCATCGAGTCGACGTTGCCGGCGGGAACGAAGATCGAGTCCTTCTACGATCGATCGGTCCTCGTCGAGCGCACGATCAAGACGGTGGCGAAGAATCTCGCAGAGGGCGCGGCGCTCGTCATCTTCGTGCTGCTCGTCCTCCTCGGCGATCTGCGCGCCGGACTCGTGGTCGCGACCACCATCCCGCTGGCGATGCTCTTCGCCGTCATCCTCATGAACGCGACGGGGCAATCGGGGAACCTGATGAGTCTCGGCGCGATCGACTTCGGTTTGATCGTCGACGGCGCCGTGATCATCGTGGAGAACGCAGTGCGTAGGCTGGGAGAACGCGCGGGCGAGCTCGGACGGCCTCTCGATAACGAGGAAAGGATCGACGTTGTGCGCGCGTCGACGCTGGAGGTTCGTTCCGCGAGCGTCTTTGGCGAGGCGATCATCGCGATCGTGTACCTGCCGATCCTCGCGCTCACGGGTGTCGAGGGGAAGCTGTTCCGGCCGATGGCCATCACGGTGCTCTTCGCGCTCGCCGGCGCGTTCGTGCTCTCGCTCACAGTCGTTCCCGTGCTCACGAGCTTCTTCGTGCGACCGAAGCCGGGCTCGCACGAGACATGGCTGATTCGTCGTGCACGCGCCGTCTACGCGCCGATCCTCGACGCTGCACTGAGACGACGATGGATCCCATTGGCCGGCGCGGTCGCGGCGCTCGCGGTCGCGAGCCTGCTCTTCGGCCACGTCGGCGCTGAGTTCGTGCCGCAGCTCGATGAGGGCGACCTGCTCGTCGAAGCGCGCCGCCTTCCGGGCATTGCGCTCAGCAACACCGTCGCGACCGACCTTCGTCTCGAAGCGGCGATCAAGAAGATCCCCGAGGTCGCGGCCGTTGTCAGTCGCGCGGGCGCGCCCGAGGTCGCGACGGATCCGATGGGCGTCGAGCAGTCGGATGTGTACGTGACCCTCAAGCCACCGAAGGAGTGGCGCGCGGGCGTCACCAAGGAGTCACTCGCGAAACAGATCTCCGAGATCGTCGAGCATGACGTGCCCGAGATCGCTGGTGCGGTGTCGCAGCCCATCCAGATGCGCACCAACGAGCTCGTTGCCGGGATCCGCTCCGACGTCGCGGTCCTGGTCTACGGTCGCGATCTCGCGGAGCTGGCCACGATCGGCTCGAAAATCGCGGACGTGGTGCGCAAGATCCCCGGAGCGACCGATGTCCGCCTCGAGCAGGTGGCTGGTCTCCAGTACCTGCGCGTGCAGCCCGATCGCGCGAAGCTCGCCCGCTACGGACTCACGATCGAGGACGTGAACATCGTCACCGAGACGCTCGCCGTGGGTCATCACGTGGGCGAGGTGCTCGAGGGAGAGCGCCGCTTCGGGATCGTCATCAAGACGCAGCACTCCGTCGCCGACAGCATGGAGTCACTGCTGTCTCTGCCGCTGCGATCGGTGACCGGACAGGTCGTACCCCTTGGCGACCTCGCCGATCTCAAGTTCACCACGGGCCCGGCGCAGATCAGCCGCGAGAAGCAGTCGCGGCGCATCACCGTCGAGTTCAACGTGCGTAAGCGGGACCTGTTATCGGTTGTCGGCGAGGCGCAGGCCGCCGTGCAGCGCGAGATCAAGCTGCCCACCGCGTACCACGTCGAGTGGGGCGGGCAGTTCGAGCACTACACCGAGGCGCGCGATCGCCTGACACTCGTCGTTCCCCTCGCGCTCGGTCTGATCATGTTCATGCTGTGGCTGGCATTCCGCGACCTCCGTGCGGGAGCGCTCATCTTCATCAACGTGCCGTTTGCGATCGTCGGTGGAGTCTTCGCGCTGTGGTTGCGGAGTATTCCGTTCTCGATCTCGGCCGGTGTCGGGTTCATCGCGCTCTTCGGTGTCGCCGTGCTCAACGGCCTCGTCCTCGTGTCGTTCGCGCGGCACCTCGAGGCCGAGGGCGTCGATCATGTGCAGGCGATTCGACAGGCATCCGAGATGCGACTGCGCCCGGTCCTCATGACGGCCTTGGTCGCGTCCCTCGGGTTCGTTCCGATGGCACTGTCCACCGCGCCGGGGAGCGAGGTGCAGCGGCCTCTCGCGACCGTCGTCATCGGCGGGCTGATCTCCGCGACCGTTCTCACCCTGCTCGTGCTGCCGGTCGTCTACGCGGCGCTCGCGAGACCTCCTCGCGTGCAGGAAGGAGGCTGATATGGGAGAGCACGACTCCGCGCACGATCACGATCAGGGCGCTCACAGCCATGGCCCGCACTCGCATGCGCAGTCGCCGGCCTCGCGTCTACTGACGGCGCTCGCACTCACCACGACGTTCCTCGTGGTCGAAGCGATCGCGGGATGGCTCACGGGCAGCCTCGCGCTCCTCTCGGACGCCGGCCACATGTTGACGGACGCCGCTGCGCTCGGGATTGCGGTCCTCGCGCAGCGCCTCGCGGATCGACCTCGCACGGCGAAGTACACGTTCGGTCTACGCCGCGCGGAGACGCTCGCCGCGCTCGTCAACGGTGTGGTCCTCGGCGTGAGCGCCGTGTGGGTCATCGTCGAGGCAGTGAGGCGATTTCGCGCCCCGCCGGTCGTCGCCGGAGGGTGGATGCTCGTCGTCGCATCCACGGGCCTCGTCATCAATCTGATCTCGGCGTGGGTGCTTTCGCGCGGCCAACACAGCGCCAACCTCCGTGCTGCGCTCGCTCACGTGCTTGCCGATGCCGCCGGCTCGGTAGCAGCGATGATCGCGGGCGCGGCCGTCGTGTGGTTCGGGTGGACGCGGGCCGATCCGATCGTGTCGATCATAATCTCGCTCCTGATCTTGTGGGGGTCGTGGGGGCTCGTTCGTGGCACGACGCTCGTGCTCCTCGAGACGACTCCACACGGAGTCGACCCGGTCGAGATCGAGAAGACCATCCGGGAAACGCCCGGTGTGGCCGAGGTGCACGATCTCCACGCGTGGTCGATCGCGGATGGCTATCCGCTCGTGAGCGCGCACGTCGTGCTGAAGCCGGGCAACCACGGCGTCGAGGTCGCGGGCGCGGTCGTCGATCGCATCCGCGCGCAGCACGCGATCGAGCACGTCACGATCCAACCGGAGTCACCGGCGCCGCCGCTGGTGCCACTCGACCGTCTCCGCCGCTGAGGCGCTTTCCGGCGCAGGCGAGCCGGTTTACGCCAGGCGTGTGTCGCGTACCATCGTCATCGCGGGCGTCGTCGCCATCGCGAGTCTATCCGTCGGCTTCGTCGTCGGACGGTTCACACACATCGGCGAGAGGCACGCGCAGGTCGAGGCCGACATCGAGAAGATGCTCGAGCGCGCGGAGGCGGAAGGATGCCCTCGCGCTCATAGAACCGCAGCGTTTGGACGTTGACCCCTGCTGCTCGTGTAACCTCGCCCGTGCGGAAATTCCCATTGGGAAGACTGTAGCGCCCGTACATTGGTACAGGGTCAAGTGGTCGGGCTCGGGAAGCTGCGCACTCGAGGTCATCGACTGTCGAGGCGCACTTGTTCCGTACGTGCGCACCTCTGCTCCCTTTCGGCCTGCGGCTGTCGTTTTAGAGACACCGCATGAGGCCCTTCGACACACTCTTCCGTTCTCTGATCGTCGCGGTCCCCTGCGTCGCTCTCGTGGCGTGCGGTGGTGGCGATGGCTCCAACGACGGCGCGCAGCCGTCGACCGCAAGCAGCGAAGCGACCCCGCCCGCGTCCGCCAACGAGAGTGCGGGCGACGCTCCGATCGCTGCGGGCGAGAATGGTCCGAACGACGAGGTCGCCCTCAATGCGGACGGCGTTCCGCTCAGCGAGCTCGAGAATGACACGAAGGTGGAGGGAACGGAGGCGGGGGATCCCGGCTACGCGGAGGCGGTCGGCGGACAGGATCGTCCGCCAACGGTCGCTGACACCGACGGCGACGTCGGGGGCGGCATCGCTCAAACGAGCGACGCTCTCCTCGGCACGCGCGGCACGATCCTGAAGAACGAGGCGCAGCGCATCGCCGACTTTCTGAACCGCTCGAGCTCGTACTACTCGCACACGACGTACATGAACGAGTCCACGGGCACGCGCCGCACGGACTGCTCTGGCCTCACGGGCTACATGCTCAAACGCGTGCTTCGCGAGGCGTACGACAAGGTGCCGTTCCCGAGCTGGCGATCGAAGCCACTCGCGGAGGACTACTTCAACTACATCGCGACGCGCTACACGAGCGCTTCGACGCAGACGTCGGCGCGCTGGCGACGGATCACCTCCGTCAAGAACTTGAAGCCGGGCGACATGGTCGTGTGGAAGTACGGTTCGGACAATCCGAACACCGGTCACATCATGATCGTGCGGGACTACCCGCGCGCGGGTCGGGCCGACCGTAGCGAGTGGATCGTTCCCATCATCGACAGCACCTCGACGCCGCACGCGTACAAGGCGTGGGACAGCCGCGGGACCTCCTCCACCGGTGTGGGACAGGGCTCGATCGGCCTCAAGATCGACTCGACCGGTGCGCCCCGCGCGTATTACTGGACCGGCGGCACCAGCCCGACCGCGGTCTACAAGACCGTGATGATGGCGCGCATCGAGTAAGTGGCGGCCACGCGTGACCCGCGAGGTCACACCGACAGCGAGCGCGTGCACTCGCTGACGCGGCAGCTATGCTGAGTCCACCCTGTCGCGAGGTGATCGCATGGCCGCTTCTACGACGCTCCGTTCAGCACTTGCCGTCTTCTTGGTCGGCACGTCTTCGTGCGCAGCAGCGACCGAAGACCCCGACGATGCGCTCGTCGGCACGGCGCAGGCAGCACTATCGTCGTCCTCGAGCCCAAAGGGGCAGCACCTCTTGTACGCACGCGCGACGTACGACGCGGCGCGCGGGGTGACGATGGTGGACGTCGCGACGACCGCCCTCCAACAGCAGCCGACAGATCCCGATCCTCACAACGACGACGAGTTCATCGTCGCGATGGTCTATGTCGATCGATCGACGGGCCGCGATGTCCTCCGCGTGCTCGCGCGCGAGGACTTCACGGGCGCCAATCAGATCGGGCCGGGCGGTGGCTGTATCCACTTCAGCGTGCCGGCAAACGTGGGCGACCGTCTCGCGATCGGTGGCGTCGTCCGCGTCGCGGGTGATTCCCGCGCCCGCGTCGCCGTCGCCCCCGTGACGACCGTCGTCGGTGGCGTGTGGTCCCCGCCGAGCGATCTCTAGGGTGTAAACCGCAGCGCACGCCCCGTCGGCGCGGCCCCAGTAGTGTTCAACGAAATCTGGACGCCGGCCGTGCCCGCGAGGTTCTGCAGCCCGATGGTCGCCGAGGAGCCGGTCGCACGCGCGTTGCCATCGGGCGCCATCGCGCAGTAGTGGAACTCGATCACGTTCGTCGTCTCGAAGAACTTCGCTTGGAACGTCAGCCGGGTTGAGGTCTCGCTCTTGATCGTCCAGTGGACCCACGAGATGACGAACCTGCGATTCGGCGCAGTACCGAGCGTGCCCGCTCGGGCCTCGCTGAACTGCGGGACGAGATCGTCCCAGAAGGGCGCGACCATGCCGCTCGGCCCGCCGCTCGCGGGGATCGCGACGTTGTCGGGCGTCTTGCTGGGTGAACCACTGGGCGCGTCCCACAGTTGCGCGAAGCCGTTCGAGGTCATCGAGTACTGGGTCACCGGAACACCGAAGTACTTGAAGGCGAACGGAAGTGGGAGCTTGGCCGAGGACTCGTCGTCGCCGTTCGCGCCCACGACGTTCGTGCCGTCGCCCAGCGTGTCGCACGCCGCGGCGAACGTTGTCTGCGCATAGGGCCCCGACGGCGCGGCGTCGGCGTCGGCAGATACCGCGTCCACCGGCGCGCCGGAGTCGACGCTCGCCGCGCCCGTGTCGTCGGCCACAGTCTCTTCGGCCGCAGCATCGCTCTCGGTGCAGACACTCGCGACGCACGCGAGTCCGGCGTTGCAGGTGTTGTTCGGATAGCAGGGCCCGCCGCGCGTTCCCTCGGCCGGCTGATCGTCCGCCAACGAGGCCGATGAGCCGCCGCACCCCATCGAGAGGACCACGATCGCGAGAACATGTTTCATCGTCGTCGCTCCTTCAGCGCGGCGCGCCGGCCTGGATCCATCGCGTGAGCACATCGATGTCGGCGGCGCTCGCCTTGCCGCCCTTGGGCATCGGATTGGGGACACCGCATTGCGGGCCGCCGTTCATCTTGTTGAGCAAGTGGCTCGTCGCCGGCTTCCCGGGCTCGACGTACTTTCTCTTCGTGAACATCGGGAAGTAGGGGTCGCCGCATTCCCACGAATCGAGCTTCGTCAGCCGATCGTAGAGCGCCATGTCGGGGCAGCCAGTCGGCTTGCCGATGTCGGGCCCGGCCGGCGCTTTCGAACCGATGGCGGCATTCTCGAGCGCGAGCCATCCGCGGCAGCCGTTCTCCGGTTTGGGGTGGTACGCGACCCGCGAGTGACACTCGCTGTTATTCGCTCCGCATGACGTCTCGAAGATCGGGATGATGTCCCGCTCGAAGCTCGGGACGGTGCTCGCCTCCGTCGAGATCGGAGCATCCGCCACGATTCCAGCATCGTCAGCGGTCGCTACGCAGGTCTTCGAGACGCACACGAGGCCCGCGTTGCATGTGTCGTTGCCGTAGCAGACGCCGCCGAGCGTTCCCCGTGTCGGGGCGCTCTGGGCGTCGTCCGGGTTACCGCTGCATCCGAGGGCGACGACTGCGATCGCGATCGCGAAGCCACGCATGACCTTCAACCTCCAGGTCAACCGTAGCAGCGGTCGGAGCGTTGGCACGTGACCCCGCCGGTCACACCGGCAACGCGGGCGCACCTCGCGGAAGCGCGGTAGCTTTCGCGGCCGTGCGAGCTCTCGCTTCTCTCATCGCGTGCATCCTCGCCGCCGCGTGCGGCAACTCTTCGTCCGCGCCAAACGATGCGGGCGCGGCGGAAACCGGCGTTGACGTCGGGACAGATGCTCCTCGAGCTCTGTGCGTAGATGGCAAGAGTGTGGACGGCGAGTATCCGCGCGCCGACTACCAGGTGGCCATGGGCGCGGTGATCCCGGACATGACGTTCGACGGCACGGACGCCGATGGGACGCCCCGCTCGTTCGCGCTTCGCGAGTACTTCGAGCCGTGCGCGGCACGATCGCGTCTCCTCGTCATCCGCGTGATGGCTGGATGGTGCGGAACGTGCCGCTGGGACGCGAAGCGGACGAAGGAACTTCTGACCTCCGACGTGAGCGATCGGGTCCTGCTGCTCGACCTGTTGGTCGCGAACGACGACAACGTTCCGGCGACCGTTGCCGACATCCCCGCCTACCGCGCGCAGCTCGACGCGCAGCCGCGCGTAGGGATCGACCCGAGCTTTCGACTCGCGCCGGCGCGGCTGTCGCCCGCCTCCCTGCCGACGTTCGTCCTCATCGACACGCGCACGATGAAGATACTCGTCGCGATGGACGATCCCGATCGCGAGGAGATTGTGGACCGGCTTCGCTCGGAGCTGGCGCGGCTCGATGGGCGCAAACCCGAGTCCCCGAAGCTGCCGACGCGCATCGATGGTCTGTCGCCGAAGCGGTGGGACCTTCTTCGCGAGATGAAATTGCCGGGCGCTCCTCCACCCGACCCGACGAACAGCAAGGCCGATGATCCGGCCGCCGCGACGCTCGGCCGGCAGCTCTTCTCCGATGCATCGCTCTCGCCGTCGGGAACGGTGTCATGCGCAACATGTCACGATCCCGCGAAGTCGTTCGCGGATGGACGCGGTCGTTCAACTGGCGTCGGCACCGGGGACCGCAACTCCCCCTCGGTCCTCTTCGCGAGCCACGCGCGCTGGCAGTTCTGGGACGGTCGCGCCGACACGCTGTGGGCGCAGGCTACGGGACCGTTCGAGAACCCGGCAGAGTTCGGATCGAACCGGCTGTTCGTCGCGCACGCGATCTACGATCGATATCGCGCAGCGTACGAGGCCGTGTTCGGACCGCTGCCCGCGCTCGCGGACACGACGCGTTTCCCAGCGAACGGGAAACCAGGCGATCCCGGGTGGGCCGCGATGACGGCGAGCGATCAGACTGCCGCGACGCGGGTCTTCGCCAACGTAGCCAAAGCAATCGCCGCGTTCGAACGGACGCTCCGCGCGAAGCCGAACGCTCTCGATCGCTATATCGACGGCGAGTCACTCGCGCTGACACCGGACCAGAAGGCCGGACTGCGCACCTTCTTCTCGGCCGGTTGCGTGCAGTGCCATTACGGACCGCGTCTCACCGATGATGCGTTTCACATCGTGCGGTTTCCCACCGGCCGGAGCGACGGTAAGCCCGACGAGGGACGGGCACCCGGGATCGCAACGTTGCTCGCGAGCGAGTTCCGCAGCGACGGCCTGTTCAGCGACGCTCCGAGCGCACGGCCATCGCTCGCAGTCCTGAAGTCGGGCTCGTGGGCCGTCGGTGCATTCAAGACGCCGCCGCTTCGCGGGACGACATCAACTGGACCGTACGGGCACGGCGGCTCCCTCGCGACGATGGAAGAGGTCATCAAGGTCTACAGCACAGCCGGCCTGAAAGCCGACGATCCTCGGACGGCGGGCGAGACCGAGCCATGGGTGGGTAAGTTCGTCGACGGCCACATCGTCGAGTTGACGACGTTCATGCAGGTACTCACCGCCGCGCCGGAGTGACACCAGGCGAAGAGTTGTGACTGACACGGTCACATGCAAACCGCAGGGTTGCGCATGCGGGAAGCGACCGGCATAACGAGCCCCCGCTTCGCATCGACGTTCGTTGCGATCGAGCTGCACAAGGTGGTTGCCATGTCCGGGAACTGGATGCTGATCGTGTTGGTCGCGGCAATGGGTTGCTCGAGCACGCATGATCCCTCGACCGAAGGTCACGACGCTGCGCACGCTGTCGAGGACGTCGGCACCGACGGTGCGAGCGACGACACCGCGATCGTGTCGGACACCGGCGCGCCAGCCGACGCGCCGTCGGGAAAGCCCGCGACGCCCACCATCACGAACGTGATGCCGATGGCGGGGGCATGGCATGTCACCTGGGCCGCGAACGACACCGCGCTCACGAAGATCGAGCTGTGGCGCAGCAACGATGGAGCCGCGGCGACCCTCGTCAAGACGTTCGCCGGGACGGCCAAGGACTGGCACGACGCCGCCGCTCCCGGGACGACCGTCAAGTATTGCTGGACGGTGAAGACGTTCCGCGGCACCGAGGCGTCGGATCTATCGCCGGAGAAGTGCAGCAAATGAAGCGACGCGCGCTCGTCCTCGCGTGTTTCGTCGCGCTCTCGGCTTGTGACGGCGAGAAGGAGACTGCTCCGGTTCAGGGCAACGGCGTCCGGACCAACACGAAGCGCTACCCGTCGACCGGCGTGACGAAGAAGTTCGAGTTGACGATCTCTGAGTTCGACTGGGAGGTCGCCCCCGGCGCGATCTACCAGGCCATCGGGTACAACAAGCGCGTTCCAGGGCCCGTGCTCGAGGTCACCGCCGGCGATCGCGTCGAGATCACGCTGATCAACGAGACGAAGGAGCCGCACTCGGCGCACACGCACATCGTCGAGTTCGATACGAACAGCGACGGCGTGAAGGGCGGCGTGGCGCCACCGGGCGGCCGCGTCACCGTCGTCTGGAACGCCTCATTCGCGGGCACGTTCCCCTATCACGATCACGCCGGCGGCAGCGAGGGCGAGTCCGGCGGCCTCACCGCCGGTCTCGTCGGCGCGCTCGTCGTGCATCCGCCCGACGACAAACCAGACGTGTTCAACGCGGTCGTGCTGATGGACATGGACCTGAATCGGTACAAGACCATCCCGGGCACCGCCGACGACGCGGGCGTCATCACGGACGGTGAGTTCCGCGGCGGTCACGGCTTCATGCACACGTTGAACGGTCGTGCCTACGAGGAGTGGGTACCCCCCTTCACTGCGAAGGTTGGTCAGAAGGTTCGCTGGGGCGTCGTGAGCATCGGTCGCGAGTTCCACACGTTCCATGTCCACGGTCATCGCTGGATCGGCAACGACGGCGTCATGACCGACAACATCAACCTCGGTCCCGGAACGTTCTCAACGTTCGAGTGGATCGAGGACAACCCCGGCACGTGGATGGTCCACTGCCACGTGCCCGACCACATGGAAGGCGGGATGATCGGGCACTACGAAGTGAGCCGCTGACCCCGACGCATTCACCGCGCGGGAGAGGGTGGTCCCCAGTCGCGCGCACCGTGACGAGCCCCTGCACTCGCAGGAGGTTTCAGAGGACGATCTTGTCGAACGTGCAGTTAGTGATCGCGCAGGTTCGCGAGCGCGGCGCGAGATGATCGTGTAACCCATCCGGTCACTCACGCCGGGGGATCGCAGGTGCTAGCTTGCGCGTTCCTCATGCGTTCATCGCTCGCATTCGCAACGGCGCTCGTGTTCGCTGGCTGCAGCTCGACGCCGGATGCCGCTGTGCCCTCGAACACAGACGCGGGCGGCGATGCTCGCGATGCCGGTCGCGACTCAACGCCCGCGCCGCCGTGCTCGGAACCGTCCGATGATCCGGCCGCGCAGTGTGTGGAGACGGTCAGCGGGAAGGCGATCGACACGACCGGCGCGCCGCTCGCGAAGAAGGTGGTCTCGGTGTGCGGGAGCGTCTGCTTCTACGCACAGACGAACGCCGACGGAACGTTCGTCGCCAAGGTCGACAACTTCATCAACGTCGCGAATTTCGCGGCATACGTGCACGGTCGTCCCGAATACGTCGGACTCTTCGAGAAGCTCCCCCTGGGTCCAACGCGCGCCATCGTGCTGCCCACGCTCATGGTGCTTCCCATCCCTCCCATGACCGGCCCGCGACTTCCAATTGACGCGGCGTCGCGCACGGTGCTGTCAGAGGCGTCGGTCACGTCCTCCGAGGTGACGCTGACGTTCCCGGCCGGCACGGCCGTCGAGCTCGATCTCGAGGACATCGAGCTCAAGGAGAAGGGCGAGGAGCTCCGCATCGTCAAGGTCGCCGCGAAGGACACTCCCGCGTTCGCCAAGGAGCCCGCGCCAGCGCTGCTCTACGGCGCGATGCCGTTCGACGCGAAATTCTCCAAGAAGGTGGGCGTGACCATCGCGAACAACGGCGGCCTGGCGGAGGGCACCGCGGTGGAGATCTTCGCGCTGGGCAGCGACTTCGTAAAGGATCGCACGGCCGGCAAGGCGGTCGCACAGGCGACCGCTAAGGTGGTCGGCGGAAAGATCCAGACCGACGCCGGCGAGGGCATCACTCTCCTCACGTGGATCGGCGTTCGCCCGAAATCGTGACGTGTGGCTGTACCCCGGAAAGCGAGGTAGGAAGTGATCATGCGTCGTCTGTTCATCGCTCTCTCCTTCACAGCTTTGATGAGCTGCGGCACGAGCTCGCCGAGCGGTCCCGGCACCGATACCGGAGTGGCAGCGGAAGACGCACCGGCCGAGGACGTCGCGGTCGAGGAGACGCCTCCCGCGTGCGGCACCAACGTCGGCGACATCCTCTGCGATCTCCCGCTCGAGGGTTACGTGCGCGATGGCGTCGCGACGGGCCTGGCAACGTCAGCTCCCTACATCTCGGCGAAGCTCTCCGAGATCGTCGCGCAGGGCACACAGAAGTACGCGTTCATCTGGACGTCGGCATATTGGTGAGGCATCTGCCGCAACGCCACCAGTTCGGTGGCGCATGGTACGGACCCGATGACCGGCGAGACGTTGACCTCTGGGGGCGCGCAGTACGCCGAGCTGATGGGCAAGGCGATGTTCGTGAATGTCTTGCTCGAGGGCACGACGCCGGATAACCCGACGACGAAGGCGCAGGTGTCCGGCTGGATCAACGGCCTGAAGCTGCCGTTCACGGTCGTCCGCGATCCGGACGGCGCCGACTTCAACGCCAAGAAGACGCTCGGCGTGAAGATGAACACCTATATTGTCGAGCGCGCGACGATGAAGATCGTCGCCAAGGGCAAGCCGCCGAGCATCACCGAGCGCGAGATGATCCCGAAGCTGAAGGCGCTTCCGGACTGATCGAGGTGAACGTCACAGCGAGCAGGCGTGGAGGTCGGGCGCGCCGGCGACGCGCAGCGGCTTGCAGGTGAACCGGTTGTCGGGATCTCCAGGGTTCGGACAGGTGTGGCAATCGCGGTCATCGGAACAGACGTGCCCCGCGTGCGCCGCGCACGTTCCGCTCTCCGGCAGGCACTCGGCGCGGAACACCTCTCCGTGGGAAACCACGCACCGGGTGCCCGCTGCGCAGTCGTCATCGCCGTCGCAATAAAGCAGGATGGATGGCCAGGGGAACGGCGCCTTGCCGGGGAGCGGCTCGCTGCCTCGCACGTAACACTGCCCCGACCCATCGGCACTTACGGCGCAGACCTCCCCGCTGGCGCACGTTGCCGTCCCACAGCGCACGGCGCCCCTCGACGACCCATCGCTCGCGTCCGCGGTGTCGATCGCGGCGTCTGATCCGCCGAGATCGTTCGCGACGGCTCCGCCGCAGCCGGCAATGAGTACGACGATTACAAGCGTGAATGCGAGCTGCAGCGATCCCTTCATGCGAAGCTCCCAGTGCTACTTCACCACCCGGATCTCGGACATCATCCCGCGCTCGGAGTGCTCGGGGATGTGGCAGTGATACATCCAGCGGCCGGGCTCCTCGTCGAACTTCGCGACGACCGTCACGCTGAACCCGCTGCGCACGGTGACGGAGTCCTTCTGCGCCTGGTCCATCAGCTCGCGTCGCAGCGCGAACGGCTTCTTGACGGGATCGTAGAGGTCGTCGGTGTCGACGATCTGGAAGAAGAACCCGTGCAGGTGGAAGACGTGGATCTGGTGGCTGACGTTGTGGATCTTGAACTTCTTCGTCTCGCCGAGCTTCACCTCGATCGGCGGGATGTCGGCGCCGGCCTTCTTGTTGATGACGAAGATCGGATCGCCGTTCTGTCCGACGATCGGATCGTGCTCCTCGGGCGGTAGGGTGTAGCCCTCCGGACCGCCCTGGGTGCCCTGATCGAACTCGATGAGCGATGGTTCGCCATCTGGCACCGCGATCCGAGGAACGCCAACGCCAGGGAGCGCATCGGGCAGCGCGCGGCCGGTGACACTCGAACCGATTTTCGTCTTGAGCACGGTCACCGAGGGCTGCGGCGTATCATCCTCCGCGCGCTCGAACGCGTCGCTCGTGAGAGACACCTCCTTACCGACGGCGGCGTTGGGGATGAGCAACGCGTCGTAGCGCTCCGACGGCCCGATCAGGATGTGGGTCGCGTCATACGGCCTCTCGAACAGGCTGCCGTCGGTGCCGATCACGCGGAACTTGTGACCGGGGACGGTGAGGTTGAAGTACCGAAGGTTCGCAGTGTTGAGGAAGCGGAAACGGTGGACCGCTCCCGATTGAAGCGTGAGCGTGCGATCCGTCCTGCCGTTGACCAGGAGCGTGTCGCTCCAACGCCCGTGCAGCTTCAGATCGAGCGGCAACTGCGCGTAGTCGTCGAGATCGGGTGGGAGCGCGCCGTCACCCTGCAAGCGGATGTCATCGAGCACCAGCACATGCTCGTGATCTACGCGCGGCTCGTTCGGTCCGCGCACGCGAATCACGCCGTACAGACCGCGCTCGATTTGGGTGTCCGATCGATGGTGCGGATGGAACCAGTACAGGCCCGGATCGCGGACGACGAAGGAGTACTCGAACGTGCCGCCGGGCATGACCGGGCTCTGCACGACGAGCGCACCGTCCATCGAGTTCGGCAGGCGCAGGCCGTGCCAGTGGATCGTCGTGCCCTGCGGCAGCTCATTCTTGAAGTGAATGACCAGGCGCGTGCCCACCGCGACGTCGATGAGAGGTCCGGGGACCGTTCCGTTGTAGGTCCACGCGCTGGTCTTCTTGCCCGGTGTGAGCTCCACCGTCGCGACCTTTGCGACGAGGTCCATCTCGAACACGTTCGGATCCGGGTTCTTGTCGACGGCTGTCGTGATGCCGGGGTTGTCGTCGACGATGGCCGCTCTGTCGTCGTCGCGCGCGCTGCAGCTCGACGCCATTACGACGACGAGCGCGAACAAGAACGCGACGATACGGACCCACATCAGGCGCATCGCTCGATTCTGACACAATGCGCGGACGGCGCTCTGTGACTGCATCGGTCACAGAGCGGAGCACGTCAGTACCGCACGATGAGCTCGCTGCGCACGCCGGCGAACGCCGGGAAGAAGCGGCAGACGCCGCTGACGCACTTGAGCGCGGCGCGCTGCTCGCCGAACAGGAAGCGCAACATCACCGCATCGCTGAACTTGATCTGCCCGCCGACGTTCACGAAGTGCTGCACGCCGTCGTTAGGAAGGAACCGCAGCACGCGCAGCGGATCGTCGCTGCCAGAGCCCACGCCTACCGGCGTGATCTGCGAGGGCCGGGTCGAGTACTCGTGCCCGATGACCCCGGACCACTTCGACGCGTACTTGAGCGCAACGTAGGTCTGCCCCTCCCGCCACTGCTCGAGGTTGAGGTAACGGTTGCGGTGCCACGCGTCGACCTCGAGCGACCAGAGCCCCGTGAGCACCTTGCTGCCGTTGGCCTGGATCCAACCCTCGCGGTAGTAGCTGCTGCCGTCGGCGCGGTTCTCGCGGCGTGTGCCCATCAGCACCGTGATGTACGACGCGTCGCGCCCGGAGCGGAGATCGAACCCGATGTAGAGGTCGGTGATGTCGCGCCGCTCGGTCACATCGAGGACCGGAGAGATCCCGAGGGTCGGCTCCGCGCCGCAGCCCTGCTGCCAGTTGGCGAAGCGACCCACCGACGCATAGACCGCGTAGGACTTCACCGGCTTCACGTCGAAGCGCACGCGGCCACCGGTCGTGCATGAGTTGTCGAAGAGCGAGTCCTGCGTGATCAACTCGACGGTCGGGTTGGCCGTGTACTGGACCGCCTGGAAGGCGAAGTACCGCGACTTGTCGGCGTTGAGCCGCACCGGGTTCATGTGCCGGTAGTGTTTGCCCTCGACCGACGTGGTGAGGATGCCGGACGTGTAGCTCAGCGCGGTGTAGGCCGCGTATCCGTCGGTGGTCGGCTCGTTGCGCTCCGGGAACGGCTCGCGTCGTTGCAGCGCGATCTCGGAGTACACGTTGAGCGGGAACGCGTCGGAGACCTTCGGGATCGCAACGTTCGCGCCGACGCCGGTCACGTCGCGCACGAACGACGGGTCGTCGGTGAAGAGATCGTCGCGGCGGCGGATGTTTGCGGCGTGAACGCCGATGGTCGTGCGTTTGGCCCGTGCCTCGGCGCGAAGACCGAGGATCGCGTCGCGGCTCCATGTCTGCGTCCACGGATCCGTGGGCGCGTCGGCGAGCTTGAAGCCGGTCGCGTCGTCGACGCGCGTGGGGTTGGAGAGACCAAGCACGCCCGTGAACGTGAACGGGCCGACCGCGCGCGCGATGACCTTCGCGCCCTGGATGGTGGTGTCCGCACCGATCTCGTCGAACTTGCGAACGTTGAGCACGAACCCACGCCCGAAGGCTGCGTACGCGTCGCCGAGCGTGAGCTCGAAGCTCGGTTTCACGTAGGAGAGGAAATACTTCGACGGATAGATCGATGGATCGCGCGGTCCGGGCACGTAGTTCCCCTGAACGAGGAAGGTGTCGCGGTATCGATACGGAAGCTGTCGCGCCGCGTCCCTCGTTTCGAGGCGGGTGTAGCCGTTCTCCTGTGTGAACTCAGCGAGGTTTGGCTCGCCCCAGTACTTCGCGGTGTCGAGCCGCAGACCGAGCTGCCATGCGCGCCACACAGCGAGGACGTTGAAGCGGTTGATCCACTCGGCGTAGTTGTCGTCGATCCGGCGCGTCGCGTTGAGATTGTCGCCGTGCCAATTGAGGAGCGAGGTCTCGGTGATGTCGACGCGCACCGGCGAGCCCGCGAGCTTGCCGGCGTCCGCGGCGTGCGCGACACCCATGCACGAGATCAACAAAGCGACCGTGGCCGCCGTTCCGAGGCGCATCGTTCGACGTGCCCTATTTCATCGCCGCGTCGACGTCTTTCTCGAGCTGCACCTCGTCGCCGGGATTGAATCCCTCGCGACGCACCACGATCTTGCCGCTCCGATCGATCAGCACCGTGTAGGGCGCGGCGCGCCGCGGGTTGTAGAGGCTTGTCGCGCGCGTCTCCGGATCGAGCAACACCGGAAAGGTGAAGCCCTTGTTCTTCACGAACGGCGCGACCTGCGCCTCTGTTTCGGGGCCGTCGATCGACACTGCGAGGACGACGAAGCCACCTGCCTTCTTCTTGTCATAGAGCTTCTGGAGATGAACCATCTCGGCGATGCAGGGCTTGCACCACGTCGCCCAGAAGTCGACGAGGATCGCCCACTTGCCGAGGTAGTCGGAGAGCGAGACCTGTTTGCCCTCGACGTCGGTCAACGTGAAGTCCATCGCGTCCGCGCTGCTGTCGTTGCGCGTTGCCGAGGTCGTGCCAGACGGTCCGCCGCTCGCGCAGGCAAGCGTCAGCAGGAGTGAGCCGAGCAAGAAGATCGATCGCATCAAGCGCGGCAGGTTATCGCCATCTTGACGCTGTGACGCGTGACCGCAGCAGTCACATGTGACCGCGCGAGCAACACGCAAGCCGAGTTGTCGTCATCGGAACAGAGCGCTAGATGCTCACCGATGCGCGCATGTTGGATCGTTGTAGTTCTCCTGGCGATCGCCAGCGCCTGCTCGTCGGAGCCGTTGGGCAAGACCCCTCCGGACAGCGGCACGACCGCGAGCGGCGCGTATCCCGCCGGGCCATACGGCACCGAGGTTGGGAAGGTCGTCGAGAACGGTGCGTTTCGCGGCCACAAGGGGGGGCTCGCGACGCCTCGGGAAACCTTCGACCTCGCGAGCTACTACGCGATGCGCAACGAGGGCAAGCGCTACATGGTGCTGAACGTGGCGGCCTTCTGGTGCTCTCCCTGTAAGGAGGAAGCGAAGGAGATGCAGTCGCGCATCGTGCCCAACTACGGCCCGAAGGGCGTCGCGTTCCTGACGATCGTTCTCGAGGACGCGGCGCGCAAGCCGGCCACGGACGCGAACGTCGACCTCTGGATTCAGACGTACGGGCTCACCTATCCGGTCGCGAACGACGACGACGGGTACGTGACGCAGTTCTTCGACAAGAGCGCAATGCCGCTGAACATGATCATCGATCTGCAGACGATGAAGATCGTGACGAAGGTCGTGGGCGCCGACCTGCCGCGTATCACTGGCGATCTCGATCGCCTGCTCGGCGGGTAGCTACAGACACACGGCGTAGGCGCACTTCCACCGATCGACGGACCACGCGCAGTACCCGCTCTTGCCGCCGTCGACGCAATCGCTGTCGTCGACGCAGGCGTCGCGTGCCGTGTGGCAGTAGTAGCCGACGACGCCATTCGACTCGCCGCACGCGAGATCCCACGTCGGCGAGCAGTAGCCGCCGGCACCGCAGTCCGCGTCCACGCGACAGTTACCGGCGAGACAGATGTTGAACCCTCGCGCATCCTTCGCCGTCGTGCGACAGGCGCACACGCCGCCGTCCGCGCACTGCGAGTCGTTCGAACACGCGTCCTTCCTGCACGTGCAGATGTGCTTGCCCTGCATGCAGATCGCGCCGTCCGCGCATGTGCTGCAGGTCGAACAATCGGAGGCTGGAGGATCGGGCGAGCAGGTCTCGGCGACCGAGCGATGCTTCACGGGAGCGCGTCCGGCGTCCATCGCGCTGGGGTCGGCCGCGGGACTCGACGCGCAACCAATGGAAAGCGCTAAGGGCAGCAGGTACCGACGCACGCTCAGTCGGAGGCTGTGTCCGGCGTGGAGCTTCCGGTGTCGGTCGTCGCGCCAGTATCCGTCGCCGTTCCCGCGTCTGAGCTCGTCCCTGCATCCATCGCGAGGGGCGGCGCGCCGTTCTTGGTGAGCATCGTGCTGAGCGCCGGGATCGTCGTCGCGTCAGGGTTCACGCCCTGGATGATGCGATAGACCTTCATGTCGCGCGGGTTGATCACGTAGTTGTACGGCAAGCCAACGCTGCCGCTCGAAGGCAGTGTCTGCGGCTCGTCGTCGAGCACGATGTCAAAGTTGAGTCGGTACGCGGCGAGCCACTGGTCGACCGTCGTCTGCGTCGCGGGGTTCCTCTTGTTGTCCTGAATCATCGCGGTCGCGAACCGCGCACCGCGCGCGCGATAGAGGCGATCGAGCATCCCCGGCAGGATCTTCGCTTCCTCGCGGCACGGCGGGCACCACTGCGCCGACACGACCCAGTAGATGCCGTTGATCCCGCGCGTGCCGTCCGGATCGTAGTAGTCGATCATCGAGATGTCGGTCCACTCGCCGGTCCCGTCCTTGTAGCCCTTGAACGAGAAGTTCGGGAACGTCTCGCCAACCTTCAGTCCGTAGGGGCCTTCCGGATAGGTGAGCCACGGAGCGGTGTCCTCGACTGGCGCGGTGTCTTCGACCGGCGGCGCGGTGTCGGCGGCATTCGCCGCATCCTTCGGCGAGCTACACGCATTGAGAACGAAGATGCAGCCGACAGCAGCGAGACGTTTCATGAGAGCACCCTCCGCGACGCGACGTTCGTCCCATGAATCGATACGTTCGTCCAGAAGCGTCTCGTCGACTGGATCAAGTTCCCCGGGAGCACCGTGACCCGCGCGGTCACGCAGATGCGGGAACCTCGGCGATGACCACCAGCGACACGCCACGACGAGCCGGTCTCTTCCGTAGCGGCACGTGTAATGGCCGGCGCGATGCTGCGTCTTCTCCACGAACGGCCTCGCCCACGGCGCTTGCGGAATCGTCGATCGATACCGCGTGTCTCCATGGACGTACCCGTAGAAGGAGACCTTGCGAATGCTCCCGTACATTGCTCAGCCGCGGATCGCTCTCGGACCGGTGACGATCTACGCCTTCGGCGTCCTCGTTGCGATCGCGGTGCTCGTCGGAACCGAGGTCGCGCGCCGCCGCGCGGTTCGTATCGGGCTGCCCGCGGGAGAGATCGACCGCATGCTGACCTGGGTGGTGCTCGGTGGCTTCCTCGGCGGCCACGTGCTCGATCTGCTGCTCTACGAACCGCGAACGCTTCTCACTGATCCATGGCGTGTGTTTCGGCTCTGGGACGGACTCGGATCCTTCGGCGGCTTCGTCGGCGCAGTGGCGGGCGCTGCGCTCTACATCTGGCGTCGGCGGCCCGCACACTCGTGGCGTCAAGTCGACGCGATCGCGTACGCCTTTCCGTTCGGCTGGATCTTCGGCCGAATCGGATGCGCGCTCGCGTTCGATCACGTGGGGCGGGCCACCAGCTTCGTGCTCGGTCAGCGGTACGTCGACGGCGTCGTTCGCCACAACCTCGGACTTGAGGAGGCCCTCTACACGATCGTCATCGCGGCTCTCTTCGCGGTTCTCGGTCGTCGTCGACGTCCGCCGGCCTTCTTCACCGGACTCCTTGCGCTGGTCTACGCTCCGGTGCGCTTCGCGCTCGACGCACTTCGCGTCGGTGATGCTCGATACCTGGGCCTGACGCCGGCACAGTACGGCAGCGTGTTGCTCGCCGTCGTCGGCGTGGTGCTGCTCGTTGCGATCCGTGGTCGCGACGAGAACGACCGCGTCACGCTCGTACCGGCATGACGCGGTCGCGGGCTGCACGTGACCCGTCCGGTCACGACGCGAAACTTGTACGCCTCCGATCTTCGGATCGCCGTCTCCACGATCCGTGTACCGGGTTGGGAGCGGCTCCGAGAAGTGTGACCGACGCAGTCACGGGCGCTGACCGGGTCTGCCGTAAAGCGGCAGCACAGCCGAGAAGGGCACAACGCTTGATGAACGACCGCGACAGACCGGCATACGCCGGCTTGAGGAGGTTCACCCAATGCGTCGTGTCGTTGGTTCGGTCTTCGTGCTCGCGTCCCTCGCTTCATCCGCGGTGGCGCACGCCGGAGTCGTGTCGGAAGAGAACGGCAAGAGCGGCATCGCTGGAAGCTGGACGGTGGTGAACGATGGGACGGCCCGCTTTGGCGGCGTCGTCGACGTCTACCCCGCGCAGTGGTCGATCGCACGCGGCGATACGGTCAAGCTGAAGGTCCATTCGACGACGGGATACGACGTTCGGATCTTCCGACTCGGGTGGTACGGCGGGACCGGCGCGCGCGAGATGAAGGTCATCACCGCGCAACCGGCGTCGCCTCGGAGCTACCCTGCGGCCGACGAGAAGTTCGGAATCGCGGAAGCGCGTTGGCCGGACTCGGTCTCGGTCCCGACCGATTCGACGTGGACCACGGGCCTGTACGTGGCGCGCGTCGAGGCTGCGAGCGGCAAGCAGGCTCTCACGTTCTTCACCGTGCGCGACGACGGGATGCCCGCGAAGCAGCCGATCCTCCTGGTCGTCGGACTGGCGACGCACGCCGTGTACAACGCGTGGCCGGGACCGGAGCGCGGCGGCAAGAGCCTTTACGGATTCAACTCGAGCCCTGCGCACCCGAGCGAATCGATCGGAACGTTGACGCAGGCCGTGAAGGTCTCGCTCGATCGTCCCTTCCTCGTTGGGGGCGGTATCGCCGACGTCGGCGGCTACGAGTACCCGTTCATCCGCTGGCTCGAGAAGAACGGCTACGAGGTCGCGTATTGCACCGATGAAGACCTCGATCGCGATCCGGAGATCGCGAAGGGGCGCAAGGTGATCACGTTCTCGGGACACGAGGAGTACACAAGCCGGCCGATGTATGACAACGCGCTGGGTGCGCGCGACGCCGGCGCGAACTTCCTCTTCCTCTCGGGCGACACGTGGTCGTGGCAGGTGCGCTTCGAGGCGGGTCCCGGCGGACCGCGCAGCACGATCGTTGGGTACAAGGAGAGCTGGGTGCGCGACCCGATGCAGAAAGAAGCGTACTCGCTGAAAGCGGCTGGCAAGATCGAGGAGGCGAAGGCGAAGTACCGCCTCGTGACGCGCGGGTGGAAGAACCTCGAGTACGATCCCGCAGCAGGGATCGACGAGCGTCGTCCGGGCATGCTTCTCACCGGCGTGCAGTCTGCAGGAATCATCCGCGATGCATCGGGCAACCCGATGCACGGCGGTCTCTACCCGTGGGCGGATCTCATCGTCACCGATCCGACGTTCTGGTTGTACGACGGCACTGGGCTGAAGGCCGGAGACAAGATCGCCAACGTCTTCGGTTACGAAGTCGACTCTACGCTCGCGAGCAGCCCCGAGTTCGACAAGTTCCGGCCACCTGGCCAGCGCGTCCTTGGCGCGATCAAGCAAGTCTCCGACGGCAAGATCAAGGGTTCGGCGGCCTTCTACCGTACACCGGCCGGCGCAGAGGTCGTTTCGATGGGCGCGATCTTCACGGCGTGGGCGCTCGATGACTGGGCCGCGAAGGGCGGCGGATTCGCGGGAAGCCAGGACGCGCGCTACGAGACGATGATCCGCAACGCGCTCACACGATGGTCGGGCCCCACGGTGCCGCCGCCTCCCTCCGCACCCCCGGATGGTGGTCTGTTCGACGCAGGGATGGAGGAAGAACCGGATCCCGTCGAGAAGGACGGCGGCACGTTCACCGAGGCCGGGCCCGGCGGCGACGCTGGTTCCGGCGGCGGGAGTCCCGGCGCGACACAGGGACCGAACGGCGACGTCGGCAGCGATGGTGGCGGTTGCAGCATGGGCGCCGGAGCGACGAAGTTCGGTCCATCGCTCGGGTGGTTGGCCGTCGTGACCGCGCTCGCACTGCGACGACGACGCTGAAGAAGACGATGCCCCCGTTCCTTTCGGTGCGGGGGCATCGTGCAAGGGCCGCTTGTCAGCGACGAGCGGGCGGATCGCCGCAATGCCGAAGCATCGGCGGATCACCGCAGTGACGCATCGTCGGAGGATCGCCGCAGTGACGCAGGCGCGTCTTGGCTGCAGGACGAACCTTCACGTTCTTGATCTTCGTCGTACGGAGAGCTTTCACGGGGATGGCTTCCGATCAGCAGTTGCAGAAGAACCCGCAGGCTCCGCCGCAGAACTTGCAGTTGGTCTGACGAATGCGGATACGAATCTTCATGTGCGCACCTCCAGGTCACGAGTCTAACAGCGCCGCGACCTCGTGCCGCGGCGTCGCGTGCTTCTGCAAGGCGAGTGCCCGCGCGCTGACCTCAACGTTGCACCGTGACCGCGCCGACCACAGTTCGGATATCGCAGCGAATGCGTGCGCTGCACCCCGGAACGATCCGCGTGCGAGTGGCCGGCAGAGCGACTGCCAGGAGACCTATGTGACCGGCTCGGTCACCAGTACGCTGTGGCTCGCACCAGAGCGGTGAACGGCCAGCCCGGCGTGAAGTGAATGTCGCGGACCGGGGCGCTCTCGGTTCGGAGCCGCGACTCGTTCGCGAACTGCACCTCTCGCCACCGCGTGTTCAGCACGTTCCGAACGTCCGCAGCGACTTCGAGCCAACCGAAACGATGGCCGAGCGAGGCGTCGAACACCGTCCAGCCATCGGCGACGAGCGCGCGATCCTCCGTCGCCGGCCTCGCAGCGATCGATCGCACACGCAAGCTGCCGAACGTTCCGCGCGGATGCTTGAAGCCGATCCCGCCAGAGAACGTTCGCGTCGGTGCCAGTGCGACAGCGTTGGCGTTCCCCGCGTTCTGTACGAAGGTCGCCTTCGTGAACGTCGCGTCCGCGTCGGCGAAGATCCAGTTGGCGAGCTTCACGCGTGCCTCGAGCTCCGCACCGATGCGCCGCGTGGGACCGCGGGCCTCGGTCGTTCCCTCGTCGCCGACCCACACGGTCTCGCTCTGGAGGTCGAGCCGGAAGACGGCAGCGGCGATGTCCAGACGATCGAGCAGGCGGAGACGCGTGCCGGCTTCGTAGCCGTCTGCGACAGCGAGGAGCGTCACCGCTGGCGACGACGGATCGAGACGGCGCACGGCACCACGCGCGTCGTTGCTGTGGAAGCCGCGGCCGTAGTTGAGAAACATGTTGATGAACGGCGCGGGCGACAGCACCACGCTGAGCTTCGGCGAGGCGAGCGTGGCGCCCTCGATTCCGGAAGTCTGCGCGCCATCCGTGCGCTCGAGACGGTCGCGCACCGACACATCGAAGCGATCCACACGGAGGCCCGCGATGACGCGAAGCCAGGGAAGGAGTGTCGCGTCCTCCTCGGCATAGAGGCCGATCGATGTTTGCGACACGCCGGCGTCGACAGAGGTGCCGAGGCTCTTGCGCGCTCGCGTCTCGTGGAGTGTGTTCTGGATCGCGTCGTGGCGCGCTTGGAAGCCGACGGTGCTCGCGAGCTTCAACCCGCCGAGGGCTCGCGTGCGGCGGTAGAACCAATGGGCGCCGGCGACGGTTCGTCCATCGGTCTGCGCGATCTGATCGCCGTTCTCCGGGTCGCGCGCGAAGAACGTGAAGTTCGAGAACAGCGCGAAGTTGTAACGGGTCGCGTAGATGACCGCGCGAGTGTCGTCATCGCCGCGGCGATACGCGTACGACGCACTCAACTGATGCCGCTGCGTGCTGCCTCCCTCCGTCGGGTCCATCGTACCGAACTCGTCGGGGAGCTCCGGCACCTTGCCGATCGCGCGGAGCGGCACCTGACCCGACGCGTTCCACCCGCCGCTGTACGACATCCATGTGAGCGACAGCGCGCCGGGCCCGAGGTGGCGCGTCGCTCGTCCGAAGACGTTGAGCTTGCGGAAACGTTCCGGATTGCGGAACGGCCCGTTCGACGTCGACGCTTCGCCTGCGACGATCGTCGACCAATCGTCGCCGAGCTCCGGCGCAGTCATGAACACCGTACGGGCGGACCCGAAGCTTCCTCCCTGAACGAGCACGCTCGACTCGTGGATGTGATCGCTCAGCCGGATGTCGATGGCCCCGGCCGTCGCAAAGTCTCCGTACCGGGCCAGGTACGGCCCCTTGCTCGACGAGAGCGTCGTGACGAGCTCCGGGATCAGGAAATGGATGTCGAGCCAACCCTGACCGTGACCGTGCGACGGAAGGTTGATCGGAACGCCGTCGACGAAGAGCGCGATGTCGGTGCCGTGGTCCGCGTCGAAGCCGCGGAGGAAATACTGGTTCGCTTTGCCGCCCCCGGCGTGCTGCACGGCGAACAATCCCGGCACTACCGAGAGGATGTCGCCCGGACGAACGCGGGGACGAAGAGACAGATCGCGGTGTCGAACCTCGTCGGCGGAGGCAGCGGTGTAGCCCTTGTCGCCGGACACGACGATCTCCGCGGGCTTCTGCGGTGGTGTCGGGCCGCTCGGGGGCTGCTCGTGGGCGGCTGCGGTGCGCATGAGTCCACCGCTCAGCGCGAGGATCGCGATCGTTACGCGGAACCTTACAGTGGGAACCATGCACGCCTCGACATGCGCCCGTACCTTGTCGGCGGCGTCGCGCAGGTCGCCACCGCGAACGGCCTACGGTCGACTCGACGATCGAGTCGCCGCCATCGGCACGCTGGGTGGCGAGAACGCGCGTACACGATCGCAGCTGCACCTGCAATCGCCGATGAACTGCGAGTGCGCCAGCGAAGTTGTACCGTGACTGCTGCGGTCACTAACGCATCTGTGCATGCGTCGTTGCGGTCAGCGGTGTCGCGTGGCAAGACGTCGAGCGCAATGAAGACCTCTGCTCTCGCGATTGCGGTGTCGATGTGTTGCGCGATGTCGGTGTCCTGCGGCAGCGGAGAGACGCCGACAGCTGGGAACAACGTCACCGCGGATGCCGCACCAGTGATTCGCGCGCCGCAGCTCGGTGACGGCAGGCCCGAGTCCGTCACCCTCACCGAGATCATCGGCCCCTCGGCACGGCTGCTGACGCCACGCGATCTCGCGTTCAACCCGCTCCGCCCGAACGAGCTGTGGATCGTTAACTTCGCCGACGACAGCATGGTGATCGCGTTCGACGTCCTCGCGGATCCGATCGCAACCGAGCGCCGCAAGGACGCAGCCGCCAATCACTTCATGGCGAAGCCGTCGTCGCTCGCCTTCGGTGCGCCGGAGACAACCTTCGGCATCCCCGGCACGTTCGCGACGTGCCAGGAATCGCGGAACACCTACGATGACAAGGCCGCGCCGAACGATTTCATGGGACCGGCGCTGTGGTCCTCGGATCTGTCGATCTTCGCGAAGAAGAACCCGAACGGGCTGGGATCGCACCTCGACATGCTGCACAACAGCCCGTTGTGCGTTGGCATCGCGCACGAGAGCGCGAACATCTATTGGACCTTCGCTGGCCGAACGAACTCGATCGTCAAGTACGACTTCGGCAAGGACAACGACATCGGCTTGGACGACCACTCCGACGGTTCGTCGTGGCGGTACGGCTACGGCCTGTTCAAGTACGAGGCGGGCGTTCCGGGTCACCTGGTGTTCGATGCGACCGACGCGTCGCTCTACATCGCGGACACCGGCAACGGTCGCATCGCGAAGCTCGATACGAAGAGCGGCACCGTTGGTCGCAAGCTCTCGCTGAAGGAGGAGAACGCCCTGTACGTCGAGATGACCGGTGCAACGATCACCGATGTCGTGCCGGGGGGCGGTGAGCTGCAGAAGCCCTCGGGGCTCGAGCTCCGGGACGGCTATCTGTTCGTCTCCGACAACGCGACGTCGAAGATCACGGCGTTCACTACGACCGGCGAGCGGGTGAACCAACTCGACACCGGCCTCGAGCCCGGCTCGCTCGCCGGCATGGCGTTCGGTCCGGACGGGAAGTTGTACTTCGTCGACATGAAGGGCAACCGAGTGTTTCGTGTCGACGTGACGCCGCGCTGAACATCCCGCGCGGACTGCCGGCGGCGCCCGTTTCGTTCGCCGGCGTGTCACTCCGTAGCGATCGCCGTACTCGCTGGTGTGGCGACATGACGATCAGCAGCCACGGTAGCCTGCGCGAAACCGCCGAGAATGCACCGACGGGCTGCGCGCCGGCGCGCGAACGGTTATCCGCCGCCGCGAACGGCGCGACGACTGATCGTCAGGGAGACTTCTTCTTCTCGTAGCCGAGATCGAAGGACACGAAGTAGGGGCCGCCTTTCAGCTTACCGATCTCCAGTTCCTGGCTGAGCCCCTTCGACTCGTTCTTCGCTTTGAACTGCTTGCCCTTCTTCGAAACCGTATCGATGACCTCGTTGTTGTCGTCCGGCATGTACTTGATGACAAGCTCGCGAAGCGCATCATACGCGTCGCGGGCGTCAGTCACGTCGGTGAAGTCGATGACGCACATGTACGTTGTCGACGTGCCGTACTTGCCGTCGTTCTCAAGGACGTCGCAGTCGCCACCGAGCAAAGACGAAGTCGCGGCGTACGTCGTCGACACCATGTACTTCGTCTTGTCTTGCTTGGTCTGACTTCCCTTCGTGGCGGTGAAGCTCTTGAGGGCATCCTCCATCAGCTTGCGAACGTCTCGGTGGAGCGCCTTTGTCGCGACGCTCTTCTTCGCGCCGGCCGCCCCGGCGGTGCCGGAACACTTTCGGATGTGAACGGCGCGGTCGTAACCGGTCGGATGAAACCAGTCGACCTGAACGGCGCCGATCTTCTTCTCGAAGAATTCCGCTGCCGCTTCGGCGACGTCGGCATCGACAACCTGCGCCGCGAGGCAATCCGCTTCCTTCTCCCAATCCTGGCGTACCTTTGCATGACCCCAGGGCGTTACAGCATTCGTCGATCGCGTCAGATGCGATAGCGTGTGATGCGCGTACTCATGAGCGCGAACAAACGTCGCGACCTTCGTCGGCACCTGCGCGACAGTCGTCGGGTTGTAGTAGATGACCGGACCGAGCGCGTCGTATGACGCCTTCGCGATGTCGTCGAGGCCTGACATCGGGATCTCTCGGATCGGCATGTCCCACGGAGCGGCATCGGCGGGGACGCTCGCGAGCGAAAGCATCGCAAAGGCGGCAAGCGCAGCGGGGAATTTGAGTGGCTTCATGGGCAACCTCGAGTGGTTGACGGGCTACGAGCGTAGGGAATTCAACGCCCGCGTTACGATGATTCACGTCAGATGGGCCGGCGGGGTCGACCACGGCAGCCGGCGGGACGGCGCCGGGAGTCGGAGTGCCGCGCTGGAACGAAGGCTGGCGCGAGCCCGCACCTCCGATCACGCCTTCGGCTCAGGGACACGGCGTGTCGCGACACGACGGAGGCGTCCCGCAACCGTACTTGTCTCGGCAGGTCGGGCCAGGGCCACAGCTCCAGTGTCCATCCTTGCACCGGCATTCCGCTTCGCAACCGTTCGAACAGCTGCTCAGGCGACAGTATTCGTTGATGCCAAGTGCGCACGCGCCACCGTCGAGCGGTAGCACGCCAATCGGACACACTGTCGCCACGCCCGTATCGGTAGCGGAGTCCGTCGCGGAGCCCGAATCCGCGGTCGCACCGGAATCGAACTTCGAGTCGGGCGCGGACCATCCGTCTGGGGCGTCGGCCGCATCGGGCATCGCGATGTCTGAGGTCGCATCCGCAATTGCTACCGTGCCGTCATCATTGCCAGCGTCAGGCCGCGACGTGGTGAGCGGCGAGCCCGACTCGGACGATGCACACCCTACCGAAACCAGCAGCAGTGCGAAGACCAGCCGAAACATCGTTGCCTCCTTCCACGGCCTGCGGAACTCGTCAAAGCCGAAGCGATACACAGGACGGACCCATCGGCGTCAGCGTCGAACGCGTAAGCGTGAACGCGCGCGACGAGATTGGAACACCGCTGCGGGAAGCGGCACCGCCTCCGAGCGTGACGGTCACATCCTCGATGGAATCGCACTCGAAGAGAATCGAAGCGACCGTGGGAGCCGCTGCTTTTTCCGGTGCCGGTGCGGCCGCCGGGGCAACGTACCGACAGTCGGTCTTGTCGAACGCCAACAGCAACTCCGGCGAGCTGCCGGGGGACACTCGCTCGGAGAAGACAACGGAACCGCGCTGCTTCGTTCCCTTGGTGCAGAGCTCGACCCAGGCCACCGTCGCTTCGGACGTCGGTTTGAAACGCGACACACGCGCGCCATCAGGGAGCAGCTTCAGCGGCGAGTAGGTATGGAACGCGAAGCCTGCGGGAAGCTTGCCGATCTTTACTGCGTACCACCGATCGGCAAGTGGCGAACTGGGGACGACCGCGAGCGTGGACGGTTGCTGCGCGCTGGAGGACTTGGTCACAGACACCGCCGTCGACACCACGGTCATCTCAGGCCACGTGACGAGCTGAACGACCTTGGTGAGGTCCGACAGTTTCGTGGCGTCAGCGGCGCCTCCGATCACGTTGACCGTCGGCGGCGTATCACCGGTCGACGTGCTCATGTCGATTGGATCGTAAGCGCTGCATGAACCCCACATCGTGGGTCGCGCGCGCGCGTGCGAAGACGTCGGGATGCCGAGACACCGAACGAAGGAAGAGCGAAGGCGAGTGGTTGAAGCGTGGCGAGCGAGCGGCGAGAGCGCGTTTCGGTTCGCGCGTGCCCAGGGGATCGCGCTCAACAGCCTGAAGCGATGGGCGGCCGCGCTGTCCGACGAGCAGCGTTTCCTGCGCCTCGAGGTCGCGCCGTCGCCGCCGCCGCCGACGACGACGATCGCGGTGCACGTTGGCGCGGCCCGCGTGGTCGTCGAGGCCGGGTTCGATCGCGCGCTGCTGCGTGCGGTGGTGGAGGCGCTGTCGTGATCCCGCGCGGCGTCGAGGTGTTCGTCGCGACGGAGCCCGTCGACATGCGGTTCGGATTCGAGCGCCTCGGCGGGATCGTTCGCGAACGGATGCGGCGCGAGCCGCGCTCGAAGAGCGCGGTGTTTGTCTTCATCGGCAAACGTGGGCACACGCTGAAAGTGCTCTGGTGGGACGGCACCGGCACGGTCCTTCTCTACAAGCGGCTCGACGCCTCGACGTTCGAGATCCCGAAGCCTCGCGAGGCTGGCGCGACGAGCGTCGTCGTGAGCGAGGCAACGTTCGACGCGTTGTTCGCCGGACTGCGCAGGCAAGTCGTGCATTGAAAAAGTGATCGCGAGTCGCACAACGCGCTTGAATGTTTCGCACGCACGCGCGACAAACGTCTTCGCGATGAGCAACGCGGCCCACGACGAGATCAGCGCGCTTCGCGCGGCGATCGCGGAGCGAGAGGCGGTGAACCGCTCGCTGCGCGAAGTGATCTCGAGTCTCGAGGGCCGGATGGCGGCGCGCCGGAGGCATAGCCCGGTTTCGCCGTCGACGTGGGGTCCGTGCAGCGTTTACATTGGATCTGCGCCGACGAGGGCATCCGTCGTCGGTAGCGAGTTGCCCCAGCGGACCGGTTCTAGGGTTCCCGGCGCATGTCCAGTCGGGGCGACCGTTGCATGAGGGGGGGCGGCGCTGTCGGAGCAGGTTCAGGAACCTCGCGCGAGCATGCCGCGTATGCGAAGGCGAAAGGGAGTGCACAGGCGCGCGCGCGACGGTTCATTTTGCTGACTCCTGCTTGCTCAAGTGACCGCTAGAGTGGATTGGAAACCTGACCGACGAGATTCGCGAAGTCGAAATCGAGGTAGTCATAGGCGTCTGGCGTCGACGTGGGCTTCCAGTCGGCAAGGCCTTCATTGAAGAGGATCTCCCAGCCACTCACCCCCGTCATCGGCGTGCAAGTCCCGCAGGGATCCGTTCCGTGGTTTCCAGACCAGCAGAGGTTGTGGTTTGTGTCCGTCGCCATCAACGTGTGGCCGCAGCGAGCGCCGGTCGAGTATTCGTCGGGCTGCTTCCAGGCCTGATGTCCCCATTCGTGAAGTCGAACGAGCACCGATGCGCTCTGGCCAACGAATGCGATGCACTTGTAATCGCCCGCCCAACATTTCGGCGAGCTCGCGCCGTTGTACGATCCTCGCGTCTGCCCGCCAGTGTTCGGAAGGTCCACGAGCCAAGGGCATCCGACCAGCGGGTTCCCGCAACGGCCGTCATCGAGCGTCGGCTCTTTCGTCGTGTGGTTGTACATGTTCTCGAGGTAGATCGCCCCTTCGCTTGCGCCGAAGGCCCAACGAGCAGCATCGCGCCAGAACGTGTTGAAGTTCGACGCAGGCACGGAGCCGGAATCTTGCGATCGGTAGGCGAGTCCGACGTCGAGATTACGGTGTTGACTCGAGTAGTGTTGTGCCCACATCAGGTTGAAGAAGCCCTTCTGGCTGTATGAATTCACAGCGACGTACCAAGTCGAGCCGGCCGGGCAAGCGCCTTCATCGATATGCAGGAACTCCTGCGAGCCCGTCCGATAGCTCCGGTAGGTCCAATCGAGCACCGTCGGAATCGAGCCGCATTTGACGTAAAGGTCGTAGTCGTTGCCCGCCGGGTTCACCGCGTCGCCCCACAGCGCGAGTGTCGCGTGCCCCGTCTGCACTGGGAACCGCATGATGATCGTGTCGTTTGTCGCGAAGAGGATGCCGCTGACGCGCTCATGCTCCGGGAGGGAAACGACCACGCCATTGTCGTTCGCGGAACACGTGGCTCGCGCCTTCCCGACGACAGTCCCTGAGCCCGTGACGCTGTAGTCGCTGGTGAACCGCAGCTGCGCAGGATACTTCTGCATCGACCCATTCAGGGTCGCCGCCGTCGTCCAGAAGGGAACCGTCGGAGCTCCGCTATAGGCGGCAACCTGATAGCGGTAGTCGAACGTGTCGTGCTTATACACGCTCAGGAAGTCGAAGTCCTGCTCGATGCTCATCGAGTCGACGCGAAACTGGACCTGGCTGACGTACCTGTTGCCGTAGATCACGCGCCGGAGATCCGTGTAGTTCGGGTAATTGCTCGGCGTGCAGTTTCCCCATGTCGACGTAATGCACGCTCCGGCGTACTGCGGATCGAGTTGCTGAACACTCTTCGTCGAGAACGACATGTCGATCTCGGTATTCGCCGCGCAGACGTACGGCGAGAAGCTCTGCGCCGCCCGCACCGAACGCGAGAAGTAGGTGGAGCGACCGCGTCTTCCTCATCACTAAAGGCTACTTTCCGCACGAAACGTGTCAAAGCCAAAAGAAGTACTACGAAGTCACGGCTGCAGGACGCTCCGGCTACTTCTCGCGCGCGGAACAGGCCGCACGCGTCGTTCGGAACGTCTCGCGACGATGGCGCCTTCTTCACGTGATTCACGATGAACGAGGGCGAAAACCGAAACCGAGGACGAGGACGCTTCATCGTCCGACACGCGCGCACCGTGACCGGCGGAGTCACAGGGCTCGCCGTTGCGACCGCCGAGGGGCGCGTCCACGCTGCCCCTGTGGCGACTGTCGAACGAGCTTTCGTGTTCGCCGATCTCTCCGGCTACACGGCGCTCACCGAGGCCCATGGAGACGAGGACGCCGCGGCTGTCTCGGGACGCTTCGCGGGCCTCGCGCGCATCGCGACCGAGGGTTCTGGGGAGCTCGTCAAGACGATCGGCGACGCCGTCATGCTCGCGCTCCACGATGCCGCCTCCGCCATCCGCACCGCTTGCATGCTGCGCGATCTCGCGCACCGTGAGCATCGCTTCCCGGGACTGCGGATCGGAATGCATTACGGCACCGCCGTGGAACAGAACGGCGACTACTTCGGGTCAACCGTCAATCTCGCTGCGCGCGTCGCCGCCCACGCGAAGGTCGGACAGGTGCTCTGCACCGAGAGCGTCGTCGCCAGCAGCGCGAACCTGATCGGGGTCGAGTATCGCCTCGTCGGCGACGTCCCTTTCAAGAACGTCGCCATGCCCGTGCGCGTCTTCGAGTTGTTGCTCCCCGACGCCGGCGCCGCCGCGATCGACCCGGTCTGTCGGATGCGCGTCGACGACGCAAATGCATTCACCATCGAAGTCGACGGGCGTCGGGTCGTCTTCTGCTCCGAGGGTTGCTCGCGGTTGTTCGCGGACGCGCCGGAGCGCTACGGTCGATGAAAGACCCCGCTGTCTTAGCGGCTGCATTGTCGATGACGGCTGAAGCGTTCGCCGCCGCGCATCGCGGTCTGTTGCTCGTTCCGGCGCGCATCGTCGCGACGGATGGACACGCGACAGCGCGCGCCACGCCGAGCGCGCGGAGCCCAGTCGACGAGACGGCGCCCTGGATGGCGCAAGAGGAGGCAAGGTTGTGGGTCGCTCTCCCTGCTGCATCCGCTGTGGCGCGCCTACCACTTTCACTCGGTCGTTCGCCGGATGCCGATCTCGTGTTGCTGCACCCCACGATCTCGCGCCGCCACGCCGCGGTCTGGCCAGGAGAAGGGTTCATCGAGGTCTGCGACCTGGGTTCGCAGCACGGTACGTACGCGGGTTCGAGACGTCTCGATCGCAGTGAGCGCGCCGCGATCTCGCTGGGCGAGCGCGTCCGGTTCGCGGACGTGGAACTGACGCTCACCGACGCACGAACCGTGTGGCGCGCGATCCATCAAGAGGGGTCGCCGACGTGACCCATTCGGTCACGCCGTAACCGAACGGGATCGCCGATCACGAGCAACGAGCTCGGCGCCGCCCGCATCCGAGCCGAGCCGATCGACGTCATCCGTGCGATCGACCGGGACTCCCATGCTGCGCTCTAGCGTTCGTTTCCTCGCGGTCATCGCCGTGGCCGTCGGCTGTAGTCAATTCCAGCAGCGTGACGAGCTGATGCCCGTGCGGCTCGCGACGCACAACTACGCGTTCCGGAACCGACACTACTACGGCGAGACCCTCTTCAACGGCTTCGACTACGGCCACGCCACCGCGTACGAGGCGCTGGTCAAACGCAAGGATGACATCGCGTATATCGAGGGCGAGCTGTTCGACTACATCATGGGCGTCAACGACGACCCACCGCGTCTGCAGCCAGCCGAAGAAGCGATCGCACCAAACTTCACCAAGGCGTACTGGCCGGTGCAGAACGTCTTCGACTGGGCGCACGGTCTGCACCGTCAGCTGAACGACATCCTCGCCGACCCGGACATCACCGACAAACACGCGGCCATCGAGGAAGCCACCGACTACTACCTGCGCCACAAGCACGCGCTCCACCCGCGGTGGAAGCGGATGGACATCTTGATGGACGGGCAGCCGTACTCGAAGGAGTTCCGAACGCGCTACCCGAAGTGGAACGGGATCATCTGGGCCTACCACTGGTTCCAGAACGGCGTGTACGAGCCGCTCCATCTCGGCCGCAACGAGAGCGAGAAGGCGATCGGCGTCACGGCCGCCGCCGCGCTCTTTCAGTGCAGTCGTCACGCGCCGCCGACGAAGTTCCCGCCGCACATGCCGATGTCGTGGGAGGCCGCGCCGACGTTCGCGAAGCAGCACCCGCGCGCAGCAGCGATCTTCGACAACCTCCACATGTTGCACGACATCGTCGCGGACGTTCTCGTGTCCGAGAAGGTGAAGGACAAGCGCGGCGAGCTGCTCCGCATGATCGCGCTGCTCCAGGACTCGACGTCGTACATCGATGAAGTCGGACGCGGGATGGGTCCGGGCATGGCCGGGATGAAACACGATGAACCGAAGAAGGATGGGGACGGACCCGCGGCGCCGATGAAGCACGACATGCCGATGAAGCACGAAGAGCACAAGGAGCACGGCGGCATGGATCACGGCAGTGGGACGGCGCCGAGCGCGTCCGCGTCCGCGTCTGCATCTGCGGAGCACGCGATGCCCCCACCACCCGCGGCGTCGACGAACAACTTTGCCGGCGGTCCGGGAGCGTCGTGCGCCGACGGTCTGAAGTCGATCCCGCCAGCCTACATTCCGGTGCACTGATGCGCTTGCGAGCTCTCGCCCTCGTTGCCGCGTGTGCCCTCGCGTTCGTGCCCTCGATCGCCCGCGCGCAGGCCAACTTCTACGACCTCGACGACGACCGTCCGACGCTCATCGAGGATGCTTACGTCACGAGCCGCGGCGGCATCGAGGTGCAACAAGGGCTCGCCCGATTCGAACGCCACGGCCGACGCGACAACACGGTGTTGCTTCACAGCGAGGTGAACTACGGAGCTTGGTACAACCTGCAGATCGGTGCAGCGGGTCGCGCGGTGGTCGGTCAGCTCGAGGGCACGGCAATCAGCGGCTTCTCCGATTCATCGGCGTTCGCGCTCTACAACTTCAATCGCGAGAGTCCGTACCTCCCCGCGTTCGCCGTGCGCACCGATGCGGCGTTCCCGACGGGTCCGTACAGCGCGCAGAAGACACGCGGGATCCTCAAACTGATGGTGACTCGCTCCTTCGGGCGACTGCGGGTCCACGGCAACGCTGCGTACGGCGTGGGACCGGGGCCGAAGACGTCGTTCGCCACGGACCTCACCGCGCGCTGGTGGGCAGGAGCGGTGTTCGACTACCCGTTGACATTCAACTTCCTGTGGCTTCTCGAGACGTACGCAATTCGTTATGCCGATGCACCGAGGGTCGACGTGAACTCGCTCATGGGCTTCCGCTGGCAGGTCAGCCCGCGATGGGTGCTCGATGCCGGGGTCGGTCGCGGATGGCGACCGGACGGCAATGAGCTGACTGTCACGGTCGGCGTCACCGCAAACCCCGGGGCGTTCGGACTCTGACCGACGATGCGCCCCTGGGAGATCCACCCGGCACTCGTGCACTTCCCGCTGGCCTTGTTGCTGACGGCGGTCGCGCTCGATCTCTACGCGGCGATCCGGCGGCGCACCGACCTTGTCGCGCCAGTGACGTGGCTGATGATCGGAGGTGTTGCGTCGGGAGTCGTGGCGGCAGCGGCGGGAGTCCTCGCATTCGCGACCGTGCCCGCGCACACCCGATGGGCGCACATGATGATGTACTGGCACCTCGGGCTCGGCTCGTTGGCCATCGTGGTCTTCGGCATCGTGGCGTTCGCGCGGTGGCGCGGCCACGCCGCCGCGTTGGCCGTGCGCGTCGGCGGCGTCATGGGTGCGCTCGTTCTAAGCGCCACGGGGTACGTCGGCGGATCGCTGATCCTTCGCGGCGGTGCTGGTGTCGATCCGACGCTGCTCGGGCCGGAGGTTCGCTCGGCGCACTCCCACGATGACTCGCAGCACGATCACAAGCACTCGGACTAGGACGGCAAACCACGCGGACGCCCGCGCCAGAGGCGAGGGAACACGGCGGCCGCGCACGCAGCGATGATCACGTAGAGCAGTGCCGACACGGCGATCGCGTAGCCGAAGCGACCGCCGCCCGCGGCGAGCAGTGGCGACGCGAGCCACGTTCCCGTTGCCCAGGTGACGGAGCTGATGACGATCCCGAGGCCGGCGACGGCCTCGCCGTCACGGTCGAACGACACTTCTTGGAAGAACGCGTTGAGCAGCGGGCTCGCGGTCGACGCCAACGTGTACCTGGCGACGAACGCGGACGCCGCGAGATAGACGTTCGTTGCGCGAGCCAGCTCGAAGAAGAAGGGCAGCGTCAACAGCTGCAGCAGCACGATCGCCCGCGGTAGGCCGATCCGTTGCGAGACCCAAGGGGCGAGTGCGTAGGCGACGGTCCCAACGACCATCGTCGCACCATAAAGGAAGGCGATCCCCTGCAGCGGAACGCCGAAGGTCACTTTGAAGTAGAGCTGGAGGAACGGAACCGTGATTCCCCCAGCGAGCCCCAAGAGTCCCTGGAACCCGACGCAGAACGCGACGCGTCGGGGACGCGCCATACGTCCGCTCGGACCGCGAGGCTGCACCCGTCCGCCTCGCATGGAAAGGAAGGCCGCCGCGGCGAGCGCGCTGATCGCCGCAGCGATCGCCAGCGAGACGCGATGCCCGAACAACGCCCCGCCGACACACACGGTGACGCCGAAGATGACCGCCGCCGCAATCAATCCGGCGAGAGGCGTGAGGGCGATCGCGTGGAGAGAGAAGACCGCGACCCGCTCATCGTCTCTCGTCAACGTCTTGAGTGCCGGCGGAGCGAGCGCGGAGTTCAGCTGAATGGCTAGTCCGGCCACCGCCGCGCCGGAGAAGAACGCGCCGGGTGCGTACGAGAACGCCTGCAGCGCGAACCCGATCGCCTGCATGAGTGCGCACGTGGCGAAGGCAATGTGGAGAGGTAGCCGCGGTGCGACGAACGTCGCGAGCGCACCCGACAGCACCCCAGCCATCGCACCGATCGCCTGGACGGCGGGAATCGACGCCGTTCGCCAACCGAGCTCCGAGAGCAACGGGTTGCGAGCTACAACGAAGATCTGCTGTGCGGCGCCGAGGAGCAGCGTCGCGAACAGCAGCGAGCGAACTGCGGCGGACGTATTCCCGACTGCGCGACCGAGCTGCGGCAACGAGACGACGCGTAGCACGCCGGCCGCCCGGATGCGTGCGGCGACGCTGTGACCGGCGCGGCTACTTTTCGGGCGCCGAAAACGAATCACGTGACCGACTCGGGCACGCCCGGAACTGGAATGTGCTCAATGCACGCGCCTGCGCCACGGCATCGCTCGTGCTTGCGCCTCACCGCGGACCCGAGCACGGGCCGCCGAAAGGATCGTGAGCGTGAAGTTGATCATCAGCCGTTCCGAGCTCGTTGCCCTGGCCGCGGCGGCGTTCGGCGTGGCGGCCTCCTCTTGCGGGAACGGCGCCAAGAAGCCGGCAATAACTGCGACGGAGACGGCTGCGTCGAAGCAACCCACGATAGCGAACCCGAAGGAACCGCCTGCACCGCCTCGTGATCCGAGTTGCGGCGGCTCGCACTGAAGCGGCACCATACGCTTACGTAGGATCCTCGGCGACAGCCCCGGACGGGCGTCGTGGTTTCCGTCGACCGAGACGATACGTCTGCAGGATCAGTCCCGTCAGCGCTGTCGCGATCGCCATCACGCTCGCGACCGTGATGAGCGCATGGTTGTAGCTCTCGCGTTCCTTGTAGTCCATCACGTGCAACATCCAGAAGAAGTCGTGCAGGCGCCAGCGCGCGTTCCGACGAGCCGTGATCTCGCCGGTCGCCGCCGCGACGTAGACATGCGGCACCTTCGGATGATCGAACGTCACCTGAAATGCCGGCAGCGGCTTGCCGCGATACTCGATCGGCGCGTCTCGATCGATTCGGCGCACTGAAACCACCGCCGCGTCGGGAGCGAAGTCCAGCTTCGCCAGTGCGACCGCCTCGTCGGACGTGATTTCCTTTCGCACCGCGCCGCTTGTTGCATCAACGGTACACAAGGGCTTGTCCCTGGCGTCGTAGAGATCGTAGACGGCGCGACCGAGCCGCATCTGCAGCACCGCCCGCGCTGCCTCTCCCCCGCACTCGGAACCGCGTGCGAGTGCGGCGCGCACCTCGATCGCGACATCCGTTGGCCGAACGATCGAGCGCGGATCGCGCCGACGTTCTCGCTCGCCACGCACGTTGTCGAGGACCAGCAAGGTGAACGCGAAACCGCCAACGCTCCACGCGAGGAGCTGGACACTGATTACGAGTCCCACCCACCGGTGCGCGGCGTAGAACCAGGCGCGCAGGCTCCGCGGTCGCTTCACGACTTCCCCCGGTACTCGCCGGGGTTGATCCCGTGCTTTCGACACAGTCGATAGAAGCTCTCGCGCTCGACGTCGGCATGCTCCGCCGCCGCAACAACGTTGCCGCCGAACCGGGCAAGCAACGCCTCCAGGTAACGCTTGATGCTGTCCGCTCGCCCGCGATCCAGCGCCTCTCGATACGTCAGCGTCGCAAGATCGATCGGCGGCTCGACGTGCTCCGGAGCGAGCCCGGTGATCTCCGGCGGGAGATCATCACGCGCGATCACGCCGTTCTCCGCGACAAGCGCCGCTCTCTCGATGGCACTCCTCAGCTCACGAACGTTTCCCGGCCAACGGTGTGCGGTCAAAGCTGCCATCGCGTCCGCGCCGACGCGGTAGGCGACGCCGCTCGACGTGGTTCGTTGAGCGAGGAAGTGCTCGACGAGCAACGGCAGGTCCTCGATTCGTTCGCGCAGCGCGGGCACGCGCACCACGCAGGTGTTCAGCCGATAGAAGAGATCTTCGCGGAAGGCACCTTGCGCGACCAGCGACGGCAGATCGCGGTGTGTCGCCGCGACGACCCGCACGTCGACAGGCCGCTCGTGGCTCTCCCCGACGCGACGAACGGCGCGCGCTTCGAGCGCGCGAGTCAGCTTCGCCTGCAGTGCGCGCCGCATCTCTCCGATCTCGTCGAGGAACAGCGTGCCGCCGTTGGCCTCCTCGAAGAGTCCGGCTCGCTGTGCGGCCGCGCCCGTGAAGGCGCCGCGCGCGTGACCAAACAGCTCGGCCTCCATGAGAGAACCAGGGATCGCTGCGCAGTTAACCGCAACGAACGGTCGCGCAGCCCGCGCGCTGACGTCATGGATCGCACGCGCAAGAAGCTCCTTGCCGGTACCGCTCTCGCCGAGGATCAGCACCGTCGCGTCGGACTTCGCGACCTTCTCCACCAGTCGGACAACGTCGTTTATCGCCGCGGACCGACCAACGATGCCGTGCCATACCGCGCCCTCGGGCACCGCCGCACGTGGTGCGTGCTTGGCGAGGGCACGCTCGACGACCTCGCGGATCCGATCGGGATCGAAGGGCTTCTTCACGTAGTCGAACGCACCGTCTCGGAGCGCCTCGATCGCGCTCTCGAGAGTGCCGTGTCCCGTCATCAAGATGACTTCCGGGGGCCGGTCGAGCTTGCGGGAGGCGCGCAGGACCTCGTGACCATCAACATCGGGCATCTTGATGTCGGTAACGACAACGTCGAATCTCGTCTGACCGATCAGCTCGATCGCGCGGCGACCACCGTCGGCCTGCACGACCTCGCCGAGATCGTGCAACGTACTCGCGAGCAGACGTCGCATGTTCGGCTTGTCGTCGACGACCAAGATCCTCGCGCTCATGACGATGCTCCTCCACGCGGAAGACGAACAACCACCGAAGTGCCGGTGCCGCGCACACTCTCGATCTCGATCGAGCCGCCGTGGGTGCGCACGATCCCCTGAGACACGGCGAGCCCCAGCCCCGTTCCGCCGGAGCGACGCGAGTAGAACGGCTCGAAGATGTGCGGCAGGTCGGCTGCCTCAATGCCGGCACCGTGATCGGAAACCGCAACGACAACCTCGCGTTCGTCGCCGCTCACGCGCACGCCGACGCCCGCGTCTCGCGGCGAGGCCATCACCGCATTGAGCACGAGATTGCGAGTTACCTGTGCAATCCGGGTCGGGTCGACGGGGGCGCGCGCGCTCCCCTCGACGAGCACGGTCACCTCGTGCCCCTCCATCTCCGGGATAGACCGCATCCGCTCACAGACGTCACGCACCAGGGCGCCTACGTCCGTCTCGACCTTGTCGAGGCGCGGTTCACGCGCGTAGGAGACGAGATCTTCGACGATGCGCCTGCACTGGTGCGCCTCGTCGTCGACGATCCGGAGTTCCTCCTCGACCTCTCCGGGCAACGCGTGCCTGTGCAATCGCTTGAGGTAACCAAGGATGACCCCGAGCGGATTGTTGAGCTCATGTGCGACACCGGCCGCGATTGCGCCGATCGTCGCGAGGCGCTCCGCCTGAAGCACGCGTGCCTCGCGTTCGCGCAGGCGCTCCGCCATCTGACGCAGGCCGCGGCCCAGCTGATCGAACTCCCAGGTGCCGAGGCGAAACACGGTGGCGTTGAAGTCCCCATGGCCGATCCGCGCCGCCGCAGCGTTCAGAGCGCGAACCGGAGTCACGATCTGCCGCGCGAAGCCGACTGCGAGGAGCAGCGCTACTACGCCGGCGATCGCCGTCGCTACCGTGGCAACCGTGACCGCTCGGCGAACCTGCACGATAGCGACGGAAGAGGCCTCCCTCGTCCGCATTGAGAGCTGGGCGACCGATGCGTCGGACGCGCTGATCATCGCGTCGACGCGACTTTCGGCAGCGATGTGCGCTTTGCGCATCCGCGTGTCGTCGTTTGCGAGCGCAGCGGGAAAGATCTCCTCGGCGAAGACCTTGCTCAGAGCCGCGCTGTCCGACTGGATCGTCTCGAGGCGCTGTCGCTCTGGTCCGTTCACGAGCGGCCGCAGGTGCTCGATGTGCTGCGAGAGCATCTCGGCCCAGTGCCGCTCGTGCCCGAGGTGTTTCACATCGCGCAGGAGGACGCCGTGCGAATCGTGCATGTACTGCTCGCGCGCCGCGACGCCGATTGCGACGGCGTGGCGCTCTGCCGCGGCGAGCGCCGAGGTGTGTTCGATCGCGCGGTATGCACCGACGAGCGCGCTGATGCAGAGCGCGACGGCGAGCGCGAGCACACCGAAGAGAGCACCGATGCCAAGCCAGATGCGAACCGCGAGGCGTTCGCGGGCGCGAACTGGCTGCCCCGGAGAGGACGACGGTGCTTCTTCAACGCTCACTGCACGACGACCTTGCTCTTGTACATCCCCATTCCGCACTGGAACGTCAGCGTGCGCGCCTCGCCACTCGGCACGACGACGGCGACGGGCTGGTTCAGCGGCAGGGCCTTGGTGATCTTCAGCTCGGGAAAGTCGACGTCCTTCGCGCAGGTCTTGTCCGTCGTCCGAGTGAACACGAGTGTCGTCTGCTCGCCCTTCGCGACCTTCACTTCGTTCGGAGCGAAGCCGTCCTCGCCGACCGTGATCGGGATGGGCTTACCCGTCACTGGCGGCGGCGCGGATGGAGCGGCACCGGCCTTGTCACTCGCAGCCGCGGGCGCATCCGATGCCTTCTTGTCGCAGCCGACAGCAAAGAGCACACAAAGAATGGTGGTGGTGGTGAAGACGAATCGCATAGTGACGCTCCTTCTCGTTTCATGACGTTGCCCGGGAAAGAAGACTCCGCTCACACCATGCGCGAAACGAGGGGCGCCCTCAGCATGCGCGTAGCATCCGCGTTTCACGGGCAGGTGAGGAGTGACCGCTGCGGTCACGGTGCGAGCGCGTCGGCTGCGTTGACCGTGGATGCCGCGGGAAGCTGCCTTTTGCGCCACAGGTAGTAAACCGCCGGGTAGACGAGCAGCTCCATCAGAAAGGACGTCGCCAGGCCGCCGATCATCGGCGCGGCGATTCGCTTCATCAGGTCCGAGCCAATGCCGGTCGACCACATGATCGGCAGGAGGCCGATCATCGCCGCGCTCACGGTCATCGCCTTCGGTCGGACGCGCTTCACGGCCCCATGGATGATGGCCTCGATCAGATCGTCCCGCGTGTTCAGCTCGCCTCTCGCCTTGGCCTCGTCGTACGAGAGATCGAGGAACAACAGCATGAACACCCCCGTCTCGGCATCGAGGCCCATCAGGGCAATCATCCCGACCCACACCGCGATCGAGATGTTGTAACCGAGTGCGTACAGCAGCCAGACCGCGCCGATCGCAGAGAAGGGCACCGCCAGCATCACGATCAGGGTCTTCACCGTGGATTTGGTGTTCATGTAGAGCAGCGCGAAGATCAGCACCAACGTGATCGGGATGATCAGCTTCAGCCGCTCCTTCACACGGATCATGTTCTCGTACTGGCCGCTCCAGACCATGTTGTAGCCCGTCGGCAGGCTCACCGTGGCCGCGACAGCCTTCTTCGCCTCGGCGACGTAGCCGCCGACGTCGTACTTGGAGGTATCGAAGTCGACGTAGACGTAGCCGGCGAGAAGACCGTTCTCATCCCGAATCATGGCCGGACCGGTCGCCAGCACGACGTCGGCGATCTCGCTCACCGGGATCTGTCCGCCCCCGTTGGGGAGCGGCAGGAGGACGCGTCGCAGGCTCGAGAGGTCCTCGCGCCAATCACGCGCGTATCGGACGTTGATGCCGTAACGTTCCCGTCCCTCGACGGTGACCGACTGATTGTCGCCACCGACGGCGGTCATCACCATCATGTTCGCGTCGTCGACGCTTAGCCCGTACCGCGCCAGCTGTTCGCGCCTCAGCTTGAAGTCGACGAAGTAGCCCCCGGCCACTCGTTCTGCGTACACGCTACGCGTGCCGGGGAGGGCCTTGATCGCGCTCTCGGTCTCTGCGGCGACGCGCTCGATGGTCGCGAGGTCGGCGCCGCTGACCTTGATGCCGATCGGGGTCCGGATGCCAGTCGACAGCATATCGAGTCGGCCCTTGATCGGCATCGTCCAGGCGTTCGAGATGCCGGGAAGCTGCAACGCCTGATTGAGCTCGTTCTCCAGCTCTTCCTGGGAGATTCGGTCGCGCCAGAAGGGGCGGAAGACGGGCTTCAGCCACTCCGGCGACCAGCTCGAGTACCACCGTGGCTTCGCCCGCCACTCGCGCTCCGGCTTGAGCATGATGGTCGTTTCCATCATGGTGAACGGCGCCGGATCGGTCGACGTGTTTGCACGTCCGGCCTTCCCGAAGACGCGCTTGATCTCGGGAAAGCGCATCAGGATCTTGTCCTGGAGCTGGAGCGCGCGCTGGGCTTCCGCGACCGACATGCCCGGCTGCACCGCCGACGGCATGTAGAGGAGCGTGCCCTCCCGAAGGGGGGGCATGAACTCCGACCCGAGGCGCAGGTAGACCGGAATGGTCAACGCGATCGCGACGATACTGAGCGCGATCGTGGTCCTCGGGTGCCGCAGGACCATCCGGCACGGTCCCTCGTAGACCCTGTGCAACGCCTTCGAGATCGGGTGCCTCTCTTCCGAGTAGTACTTCCCGACGAAGAGCTGCGTCGCGACCCAGGCCAGCCACCGTGGCCGAAACTTGAAGTCCTCAATTCGCGCAAACAACATGCGCATGGCCGGATCGAGCGTCACCGCGAGCAGGGCCGCGATGGCCATCGCCAGGTTCTTGGAGAAGGCGAGAGGCCGGAACAACCGGCCCTCCTGATCCACCAGCGTGAACACCGGCATGAAGGCGACGGCAATGACCAGGAGCGAAAAGAACACGCCGGGCCCGACTTCGAGCAGCGCCTCGAGCCGCACATGGTGGAAGTCACCGTTCTTACCGTTCTTGATCCATAGATAAATCTTGTTGTACGCGTTCTCGACCTCGACGATCGCCCCGTCGACGAGCACGCCGATCGAGATAGCGATGCCGGCGAGTGACATCAGATTCGCGTTCAGTCCCATCGCGTACATGGGAATGAAGGCCAGCGCGACCGACACCGGGATCGTGATGATGGGGATGATCGCGGACGGAACGTGCCAGAGGAAGATGAGGATGATGATCGAGACGACGATGATCTCCTCGATCAGCTTCTCCTTCACCGTTTCGATCGCTGCGTCGATCAGCTCCGATCGATCGTAGGTGGGGACCACCTCGACGCCAGGCGGCAGCGATGGCTTGAGCTCCTCCAGCCTGGCCTTTACGCGGTTGATGACGTTGAGCGCGTTCTCCCCGGCACGCATCACGACGATCCCGCCTACCACGTCACCCTTGCCGTCGAAGTCGGCGATTCCTCGGCGTAGCTCGGGACCAAGGGAGACGCGGGCGACGTCTTTCACGAGGATGGGCGTGCCCTGCTCCGAACGGAGGACCAACTGCTCGATGTCGCCGATGCCTTTGACGTAGCCGCGACCGCGGACCATGTACTCGCGGCCGCTGATCTCGATGAGTCGCCCGCCGACGTCGTTGTTTCCCGTCTTGACCGCGTTGATCACCGTCTCGAGCGGCATCTTGTACGTGGCGAGCGCGTTCGGATCGACCGTCACCTGGTACTGACGTACCTGGCCTCCGACCGTCGCGACCTCGGACACACCGGACACGCTCTGCAGGGCGTATCGCAAGTACCAGTCCTGATAAGAACGCAACTCGTCCGAGGAGTGCAGGCCCGACTTGTCGACCAACGCGTATTGGTACACCCAGCCGACGCTCGTCGCATCGGGACCGAGCTCGGTCTTCACGTCTTTGGGTAGCTGCGGAGTTATCTTCGATAGATATTCAAGTACGCGCGTGCGCGCCCAGTACATGTCAGTGCCGTCTTCGAAGATGACATATACGTAGCTGAATCCAAAGTCGGAGAACCCGCGTATCGCCTTGACCTTCGGCGCACCGAGGAGCGACGTGATGATGGGGTAGGTGACCTGGTCCTCGATGATGTCCGGGCTGCGGTCCCAGCGCGAATACACGATGACCTGCGTGTCCGAGAGGTCGGGCAACGCGTCGAGCGGGATGTTGCGCATCGAGTAGTACGAGCCGAACAGCAACATGATCGTCGCCGCGATGACCAGGTACGTCCTCTCGGCGGAGAATCGGATGATGGCCTTGATCATGATGCCTGGCTCCGGTTCACTGCTTCGGGGTTAGGTACATTCCGCATTTCGGGCACCGCGAGGGCTTCGTGTCGGTGACTTCGGGGTGCATCGGACACGAGTAGATCGTCGCCGGCGTCGCCGATCCCGATGCGGCACCGCTGATGCTGGTCGACGCGGTGGGCTTGGGCGGCGCGGTTCCCTTCGGCGCTGGGGCCGATGACGACGCGGTCGGAGGGGCGATACTCGCCGAAGCGCTCGGCACGCCCGATGCCAAGGTGCTCGGCGCCGGCGTCGAGTCCATGAGTGCGGCAAGCGAGGCCCGAAGTTGCGACTCGGAATCCACGAGGAAGTTGGCGCGAACGACGACCATCTCGCCCTCGCTCACCCCGGAGATGACCTCCACGTTGCCATCGCTCGAATCGCCGAGCACGACCTCACGCGGCTGCAGCTTGCCCTGGCCGAGAGCAACGAAGACGACCTTGCGTGTGCCGGAGTTGATCACCGCGTCCTCCGCAATGCGCAATCCCTCGCGCGCCACGGTCTCCAGAGTGATCTCACCGAACATGCCCGGCTTCAGCTCTCCGCTCGGGTTCGCGAACTCCAAACGCATCTTCACCGTTCGCGCCGCAGGATCGAGGACCGGATCGATGAACGTGGACACGCCCTCGAAGCTTCGGTTCGGGTACGCCTTGAGCTTGAGGGTGCCCTTCATGCCCACGCGCACACGATGGATGTCCGACTCGTAGACGTCAGCAAGAACCCATACCTTCGAGAGGTCGACGACCTCGTACGGCATTGAACCAGCGTCGATCTTCATCCCATCGACGACGTCTTTCTTCGTCACCACCCCCTCGATTGGTGAGCTGAAGGTGAGGGTTCGCAGCGGCTCGCCGCCCCGCTCCAGCTTGCGGATGGCGGCCTCGGACATGTCCCACAGCTCGAGCCTGCGTCGCGACGCCTTGAGAAACGAACTATTGTCGGTCGCGCTCCCTGTCGCTCCCGCGAGGGTCTGCTGCGTGGACAACGCGACCTGGTATTCCGCCTGTGCCGCGAGGAGCTCCGGGCTGTATCCCGAGAAGAGCGCCTCCCCCTTGCGCACGGGCTTCCCGACGAAGTTGACGTACACGTGCTCGACGAACACGGGCACCTTGACGTTGACGTGTCTGACCCGCTGTTCGTCGACCGAGATCTTGCTGAAGGTGCGCCAGGCGCCGGTCACCTTGCCGCGGGTGACCGGCGCGGTCTTCAAACCGATCAACTGCTGGCGTGCAGGATCGATTTCGACTGTTGCGAGGCCGGGCACGCCCGAGGCCGTCGTGTCGACCTCGTCCTCGTACACCGGAACGTAATCCATGCCCATCTCGTCCTTCCGAGGCGTCGGCGAGGTCTGCTTCGGATCCATCGGCGAGCGATAGAACTTGATCTTCCGCTCCTTCGCCTCCGGTCCGCCGCCGACCTTGACGAGCTTCATTCCGCAGATCGGGCACTCGCCAGGATGGTCCTGCACGATCGTTGGATGCATCGGGCATTGATATTTGACGGCGGCGGTCTGCTGCGAGGAGCGCTGCTTGGTGGCGAGGTAATACCCGCCTCCCCCCGCGGCGATCGCGACGATCGCGGAGATGAGCACCACGCTGAAACAACCGAAACGGCCGCGTGGGTGTTCGGCGCGCGCCGGCGGAGATGCCCGCTCTGGCTCTGGCGCAGCTTTGCTGGACTCGGGATCGGAGGCAGATGGATTTTCGTCGCTCATGGTTCGCTCCGAACGATTCGTTCAATCGCGCTCGCGATCACGGCGCACCGACTTTGACCACTCCAATGGTGCGACCAAGTCTTGCCCAGGTCGCCGCCAGCTTCACCTCGGCGACGACTTCGTCCAGCCGCGCTTCGCGGATCATGCGCGCCGCGTCGAGCACGGAGACGAGTGGCACCTGGCCCGTGCCGTAGCTCGCCAGGTTAAGCGTGAACGCCTGCTTCGCGAGAGGGAGGACTTTCTCGCGCGTCGTCGCGAGTCGGATCCGCGCGGCGACCACCTGCTCGCGCGCTGCACCGACCTCCCCTTCGATCACTTTCTTCACCGCTGCGATGTCGGCCTCCGCCATGGACTTCGTCGACTTGGCTTCGGTCACCCCCGCTTCCAACTTTTCGCGCCAGATGGGCAGGCTCACGCCGACCATGAACATGATGCCGGGACCTCCGGCCATCGTCTGCGAATAGCCGCCGCGAACGAACGCCATGGGCTTGTACATCGACAGCATGACGTCTACGTCCGCGCCGGCCTTGTCGGCCCGTGCCCTCGCGGCCGCGAGCTCCGGGCGTTTCTCGAACGCGACCTTCGCGAGCTCCGAAGTCGGGGCAGGATCGTTGGCGGGAATCGTCAGCTCCGCGGGCGGCAGCTCGGCGGTCACGCTCCGTGCCAGCGCGGCGTTCAGCGTCGACCTCGCCGCAGCGATCTCGGCGCTGAGCGCCGTCCGCTCGCTCTCGAGCCGCGCGATCTCGGTCAACGCGCGGACCACGTCGGCCGATGCTGCCTGCGAGACCGCCAAGCGGATGTTGGTCACCGACAGCACCTGTCGCTCGATGACGAGCTGCTCGTCGATCACCGTCGTCATTCGCTGCAGCTCGAGCCACATCAAATAGGCCCCGAGCGCCTCGTACTCAACGTCGAGCTGGACGGTCTGCGCGTCGGCCGAGACGGCGCGCGCCTCGGCTTCGGCGGCCTTGCCCTTGGCGCCCAGCGTCTTCCCGAGCGGGAAGTCCTGCTGCACGAGCACGCTCCAGTCGGCGCCTTGAAGCTTCAACGGAAGGTGATCGATCGAAGCCATGACCATCGGTTGGGGCAGAGCTGTAACGATCTTCGGCGCGACGCCGGCCGCGGCCGCCTTCGCCTTCGCCGCCTTGATCTCGGCCCGATGACCCCGCGCGTACGCGAGGACGTCGTCCGGCCGAAGCGGCGATGGGAGCGGTGTCTCCGCGTCCGAGGCGCGCACCGAGCGAGGCACCCCTGACATCGCCGCGACCGCGAGCAGTCCTGCAACGAGCGGCGCTCGCAGCAACGAGACGTGAAGTGTTCGCATGAACGGTTTCTCCTCTCCCGAGACGACGACTACTGGATGACGACGAGCTCTTGTACATGCCCATGCCGCACTGGAACGTCAGCGTGCGGCCCTCGTGGGTCGGAATCTCCACCGTGGAAGCGCTGCCCGCGTGCGTGCGCGCGCCTCCTTCACGACGGGGCTCCGTGCGAGCGCACGTGGGTAGTCACAGCGACCCGCGCGCTTCCTTGGGCAGCGTGGCCTCGTCCTGTTCGACAGGTGGCGCTCGCCGTGGACGACGACGTCCATGGAGGCGCCGATGGGGCGTCGGCAGCGCGAACGACCGTGGGGTACTCCGGCGGCATCGACGCGCCGAAGCATCCCGACAGGATCGCCGCGACCACCGCAGCAGAGAGCCGGTGAGTCACAGTCATAGAACCTCCGCGGCGCACGTTCGTGGCGATGACCAGGCCGCGAGGTTGAGTCACCCCGCGACCGGCCAGCGCCGACGTGCGACGATCAGACCAACCAACAAACGAACGGGCATCCGAAGCGCCGGATCCCGCGATCGCATCGGTCAGCCTCGCGGTGGTCGCTCAATCCTCAGCTGCAGCGAGCGCCCCCGCATCGCCGGAATGTCATCAACATCGACGATGCCCACGAGTGCGGGGAGCGGGATGAGATCGCCACCCCAGATAGCGGGTGCGAGTGCAGCAACCGACGAGCACCCATCGGCGACCGGCAGGCAGCCACCCTTGTCGCTGTCGTCGTGGTTGCAGCAGGGGCACGCTCGACGACCTTCGTCGGCGTGCGGACAGTGACACGTCGGCGCTGCGGCCGTGGCGGCGATCGCGGCCACCGCCGGGCCGACAGCTCCGCCGAGCAACGCGATGAGAGCGGTGACGGCGATGACAACGCGAGCAACGCGTCGCAGCCATCGCCGCACTCGCTCCGCTCGACGTTGTTCGCGTACCTTCATGTTCACCGAGTTGGCTGACAAAGTAGCTGACTCGCGATTGCGTTTCGACCGTGACCGAACCGGTCACGGTCGTGGGTGACGGAGCAGCGTTCACGAGCGATCCGCTGTGCTACACCACGCCTTCCACTTGGGGGTCCCCGTGCGCAGTCGCCTGTTCCACGCCATCGTCGGTGTCGCCGTCTCCGTCGCCGGGCCGAGCTCGATCGGGTGCAGCGATCCGGCACGAAGTGACGCCATCGTCGACCCGCCGCCCGCCGACTCGATCGCCGCCGAGCCCGGGGACGACGCGTCGGAGGCGGTCGAGAGCGGCGTCGTCGACGCCGGCTTCGAGGTCGAGGACACAACGGTGCGCGTCGACTCTGCCCCGAAGGCGGATGTCGGTGTGGATGCACGCGCCGACGCCGATGCCTCCAGCGATAGCGACGCCGCGGCCGACGTCGCCGATGCCGTGACCGACGTTCCCACGGATGCTGACGCGGAAGCCGGATGGCACCCGACGAAGTGATCTCGCCGGCCGGCCGGTGGAGCGGACGTCTGACGAGTCGCCCGCTGCCGGAGGTGGATCCGTCGATCGAGCGTCTCACCGACGAAGACCGCGCGACGGTGATGCAGGTCTGGCTCGCCCGAGCGGCCAACGAACGCCGCGTTTCCGATTCGTTTGCGGTGGTCGTGAACGCGCTCCTTGCGCTGAATGCCGCGCCCGGACTGATCGACCTTGCGCGGCGGGCCGTCGACGATGAGCTGCGCCACGCAGAGATCTGTCGGTATGTCGCCTCAAGGTTTGCCGGAGCCGACGTACCCACCCCGGCGCGGCTACCGCTCGCGGTGCCGCCACATGCCACCGCGTCGGAGGAACTACGGCACACGCTGCACGTTGTCGGGCAGTGCTGCCTCAACGAGACGATCGCAAGCGCAGTCCTCGAAGCGTCGATCGTGAACGCCCGCGGCGCTCTCGTCGCGGCGGCACTTCGCGAGTTGCTCTCCGACGAGATCGATCACGGTCGGCTCGGATGGGCATACCTCGCGACCGTGCGCAGCGAGCTTCGGGGGAAGATCGAGCTGTGGCTGCCGGCGATCGCGCGCGGCAATCTGAAGATGTGGCGCGAGACGCCGCGGCTGTACGCCACAAGCATTGCCGTCGTCGAGCAGGGGGCGCTTCCGGCCGATCGTACCGAGGCGACACTGCTCGGCGCGATCCGCGACCTGATCATTCCGGGCTTCGATCGGCTCGGGCTGTCGACGGTTGAGCTCCGGCGATGGCTCGAGCTCGGCGCTCCGACGGCCGCGGAGTAACACGAGCCGAATATGCGCCGCCCCTGTAATGCTCCCCGCCGGCGTGCGTCATAACAGCATGGCGGCCGGTACGAACACGCACGAGCACCACCACCGCGGCCCGGGCGGCGCGCCCGAGGTGACCGACCCGGTCTGCGGGATGACAGTCGATCCGGTGACGGCCAAACACCGCCACGAGCATGACGGGCGCGAGCTCTTCTTCTGCAGCGCACGTTGCAAGGAGAAGTTCGTCGCGGAGCCCCAACGTTACGCATCACGCTCGGCGACGCCCAAGGAGCCGACTGTCGCAGTGAAAGGCGGCGACTGGGTTTGTCCGATGCATCCGCAGATCGTCCGCCCCGGGCCGGGAAGCTGCCCGATCTGCGGGATGGCGCTCGAGCCACGCGTTGCGTCGCTCACCGACGTAACCGATCCGGAGCTCGTCTCGATGACCAAGCGGCTGTGGGTTGGGGCTGCGCTCGCACTCCCCGTCCTCGCAATCGCAATGTCGGAGATGTTGCCCGGTCAACCACTGCAACACGCGCTGAGCCCGTGGACGCTCGTCGTCGCGCAGCTCGTTCTCGCCACGCCCGTGGTGCTCTGGGGTGGCGCTCCGTTTTTCGAGCGCGGGTACCGCTCGGTCGTCAACCGCAGCCTGAACATGTTCACGCTGATCGCCATCGGCATAGGCGCAGCGTGGCTGTACAGCGTCGCGATGCTCGGCGCCGCGATCATTGCGCCGAGCGTGATCCCCCCGGAGTACCGCGGACACGGCGGCGTGCCGCACGTGTACTTCGAGGCGGCGGCCGTCATTACGACGCTCGTGATCCTGGGCCAGGTCCTCGAGCTGCGCGCGCGCAGCAGCACGAGTAGCGCCATCCGCTCGCTCCTACGACTCACCCCGAAGCAGGCACGGCGGATCACCTCCACCGGCGAAGAGGAGGACGTGCCGCTCGACGCGATCTTTGTCGGTGACCGCGTGCGAGTTCGCCCGGGTGAGCGCGTGCCGGTCGACGGACGGGTGGTTGATGGTGCCTCGCCGGTCGACGAGTCGATGCTGACCGGAGAACCGTTGCCGGTGGAGAAGAGTCCCGGCAGCAAGGTCACGGGCGGTACCGTCAATGGCACGGGTGCACTCATCGTTGAGGCCGAAAAGCTCTCCGCGGACTCGATGCTGGCGCAGATCGTACGAATGGTTGGCGAGGCGCAGAGGAGCCGCGCCCCCATCCAAGCGCTCGCCGACAAGGTGTCAGCGTGGTTCGTTCCGGCAGTCGTCGCGGTCGCGGTCGTCACGTTCATTGCGTGGTCGCTCCTCGGCCCGGAGCCGCGTTTCTCGTACGCCGTCGTGAATGCGATTGCCGTGTTGATCATTGCCTGCCCTTGCGCGCTCGGTTTGGCAACGCCGATCTCCATCATGGTCGCCACGGGACGCGGCGCGACAGCCGGAGTGCTCGTCAAGAACGCCGAGGCGTTGGAGCGTCTTGCAAAGGTCGACACGATCGTCTTGGACAAGACCGGCACGCTAACGGTTGGGAAGCCAAAGCTGGTCTCCGTTGAACCGTTCGGTATCGATCGCGCGACGGCTCTGCGCCTCGCCGCGTCTCTCGAGGTCGGGAGCGAACACCCGCTTGCAACCGCGATCGTCGAGGGCGCTCGGACTGATGGCGTACAGCTGACGGAGGCCTCCGAGTTCCAGTCGCTCACAGGCAAGGGCGTGAGCGGCGTGGTGGAGGGCCGCCGGGTCATGCTCGGCAACGCGGCGATGTTTGCGGCCGCCGAGATCGACATCGCGAAGCTTGAGGAGCGAGCCGACCAGCTTCGTGCCGAGGGGCAAACGGCGATGTATCTCGGAGTCGACAACACCGCGGTGGCTATCCTCGGAATCGCCGATCCGATCAAGGAAACCACCCCCACTGCGCTCGATGCGCTCCGCGCGGCTGGCATCAGGGTCGTGATGCTCACAGGCGACAGCCGAAAGACCGCTCTGGCCGTAGCTTCACGCCTCGGGATCACCGACGTCGAGGCGGAGGTTCTTCCCGACCAGAAGAGCGAGGTCGTCGCGCGATTCCGCTCCGAGGGTCGGGTCGTCGCCATGGCCGGCGACGGCGTGAACGACGCTCCCGCGCTCGCACGCGCCGATGTCGGCATCGCGATGGGTACCGGCACCGACGTCGCGATCGAGAGCGCCGGCATCACGCTCGTCCGAGGTGACTTGCGCGGTGTCGTGCGCGCACGCGAGCTGAGTCTCGCGACGCTTCGGAACATTCGGCAGAACCTGTTCTTCGCCTTCGTCTATAACGCTGTTGGCGTGCCGATCGCGACGGGTCTGCTCTATCCGGTCACTGGTTGGGTGTTGTCGCCGATGATCGCGAGCGCGGCGATGAGCCTGAGCTCGGTCTCGGTGATCGGGAACGCACTCCGACTGCGCCGCGTCGAGCTGGCCAATCGTCGAGACGCATGAGCGCGGTCGTCCTTGGGCTGCCGCATCTCGAATCGCAGCCCGACGTGACACCCGGACCGAAACCCGGCATCGCTTCCCCATGCCGATGAGTCCCCGGCTCCGACGCCTTGCGCTCACGACACACGTGACCTCCTCGGTCGGTTGGACCGGGGCACTCGTTGCCTACCTGGCGCTCGCGATCGTCGGTCTGATCGGTCACGACCCGGGGAAGATGCGCGCCGCGTACTTCTCCATGGAGCTTGTGGGATGGTTCGTGATCGTCCCATTCAGCGTCGCGTCGCTCGCTACTGGGCTCGTCGAGTCGCTCGGCACGGAGTGGGGACTGTTCAAGCACCACTGGGTGCGAACGAAGTTCGCGCTCACCGTAGTCGCGACAGTCGTCCTCTTCGTCCACATGCGGACGGTGCGCTATGTATCGACCGTCGCGCATCTCCCGAGCCTCGATGACGTTCGTGGCCTCCGCGTGCAGATGGTTGCGCACGCAGTTGGCGGCCTTGTCGTTCTTCTCGTGGCAACCGCGCTTTCATTCTACAAACCGTGGGGAAGAACCGCGTACGGCGAGCGATCGCTCCGCAATCCTCCTGCGCAGGCGAACCCCAACGGACGCCGTCTTCTCTACATCACCGGTGCGATCGTCCTCGCGATGGTTGCCATCATGATCGCGCTCCACCTGCACGACGGCGGCGTGCGACACCACTAGCGCGGCGCGCCCGTTTTGATCCAACGTGTCAGCAGCTCGATGTCCGCAGCACTGGCCTTCGTGCCCTTCGGCATCGCGTTCGGGACGCCGCACTGAGGGCCGCCGTTCATCTTGTTCAGCAGGTGACTCGCTTCGGGCTTACCGGGCTCAACATACTTCTTTCGCGGGAACATCACGAAGTACGGCGCCCCGCACTCCCACGCATCGAGCTTGGTGAGCCGATCGTAGAGTCCCATCGCGACGCAGCCCGTAGCCTTTCCCTGATCTGGTCCGGCGTAGATCGTGTCGCCGATCGCCGCGTTCTCCAGCGAGAGCCATCCGCGGCAGTCCTGCTCCTTGTTCGGATGGAACGCGACCCGCGAGTGGCACTCGTTGTCCGACGAACCGCATGAGCGGTTGAAGAGCGGCACGATGTCCTTTTCGAACGTGAGCGCGTCCGACGCAGTCGCCGCCGGCTCGCTGCTGCTGCACCCCGTGATCAACACTGCGATCCACGCGCGCCTCATTTCGGACACTCCTCGAGACCCCAGGTTCCCCACGCATGCTGGCAGAGATGCGTCTTGGTCGAGCCCGAAGACTTCGCCGCTTCGGTGCACCAGTACGTCCAGCACTTCATCTCGGCGGCGGCGAAGCGACCGCAGTGGTCCGTACAGTCCGTGGTGGTCTTGTATGGAGTTCCAGCCGCGCAGTTCGTGGCCATGCAGTCGCAGTGCGTCATGCACTCGGCACTCGGCGCGCCGCCCTCCCAGGGATCGGGCAACGTATCCATCGGCGTCGCGCTGTCGGCGACGGCGGTGTCCTCGGGCGTCGTCTCGGTGTCGACGCCCGTGTCGGTCGTCGTCGGGGTGGAGGAGCTCGCGCACCCGAAAAAGAGGAGAATGAACGCGCACCGATGCATTCCGCGAGGTATACCGCAGATCGTGCGGATCGTCGTGGCGGCGCTGGTGGCTCTCGGGTGCAGCACGCCTGCAGAACCGTCCATAGCGCCGCAGGTGTTTGGGGACGATCGCGTCGCCGACGCACTGCAGCGCGACCCGGCGCGCGCGCCACGCACAATCGCGGAGCACGAGGCGCTGTTCGGTATCGGGCGCCAGTGCAAGCGAGCGGACTCGCACGAGGTCTTCGTTATCGAGGAGCGAGCGACGCGGTTTGCGGAGGTGATGATCCCGACGCCCATGCCGGTACCGCGGGCGATCATCACCGGCTGCAATCCAAATCCGGAATCGCTCGACGGCGTTGCCGTCTCGTTCGGCCTAATGACCGTGGTTCCGACGGATCCGAAACGTCCGACGGATGATCCTCTCGCGCCGACGCCGATCGAGGTGATGGCGCTCGATCGAACGACCGGTCTCTACTCGTTCTACGTCTTCGACGACGACGGCGTGCAGCAGATCGTTCGGGATGCGGCCGGCGTTCACACAATCATCGGTCGGCGCGATGGAACGATCTCGACACGCATGGAGACGACGCCACGGTGCTTCGGCTGCCACGTCAACGGCGGTCCGCTGATGGCATCCCTCGCAGATCCCTGGACTTCGTGGGTGAGCACACGCAGCGAGAATCCCGCTGTCTACGTCGGCGAAAGTGCATCGCTGGTCGCCGAAAGCAATCAGCTCAAGACGCTGAAACGTGCGTCGTTCGCGAACGCGCTCGAGGGCGTGATGCGCAACGGCATCCGCGCGTTCGTCGTTGACGGCCTGGCGAGGTCCATCGACGTCCGGCAGAAGCTTCGCTCGGTCTTCTGTGAGACCGAGCTGCAGTTCGCGTCGACCTTCGACACCGTCCCGCTACAGATCGCCGTTGATCCGGCCGCAGCCGTCGGGTCGGGCCTCACGCGGCCGATCGCCACCGACACATTTCCCCAGCTCCTCCCGATCCGCTCGGAGATCGATCTCCGAATCGAGGAGTCGCTCGTCATGAGCGGCGTGCTGACGGCGAACACCTTGAGAGCGATTCGGCTTGTCGACGACGAGAACGACATCTTCTCGGATAGACGCTGCGCGCTGCTGTCACGTGTGCTCGAAAAGCTCCCGACCGTGAACATCGACGCGCATGTGCGTTCGGTCGTTCGCTCGTCCCTATCCGACCCTTACGCCCTCGCCCTGCTCGAGGATCGCGAGGACGGCCGCGACGCCTACTTCGCGGCGCTCTGGACCCGCGTCGAAGCGACCTTCAGCGATCGCGCGTTGCTCGAGCGAAGGTTGACGGATCGACAGGCGCGCGCTCGAAGGATGTTCCCCGGCCGCGCGCACCCACTGCCCATCGCGATCGCGCAGTAGATCAGGGCGTGTAGCGGATGCCTTCCGGTCGAGATCGGGCCCGCCTTTGTTCAGCGCGAACTGCAGGCCTTGGTGCCCCGAAGTGCCCCCGGCTCTGGCGCGTCGCGATGCGACATCGCGCGATGTCTACTTCGACACCTTGCGCGCCACCGTTCCTGCCGGGTGTTTGTACCACCCCGGATCGTTGTAGCTGGTGATCCCGTCGCGCACCTTGATGACGGTGAACATCCCACCCATCTCGACGTCGCCGAACGGACCCTTGCCGGTCATCATCGGCAGCGTGTTCGCGGGCGTCGTCATCTGCATGCCGCCCATGCCCGTCTCGCCCATCGCCATGTAGCCGGGGAGCACCTTCTTCACCTTCTCCTCGGTCTTCCCCTGCTTCACACCCATCATGTTCGGAATGTCATGGTTCATCGCGTTCATCGTGTGGTGCGACTTGTGGCAATGGAACGCCCAGTCACCGGGTTCATCGGCGACGAACTCGAGGGTGCGTGTCGTGCCGACCGGAACGTTCTCGGTGGTGACCCGGTAGCGCGCGCTCTTCGGGATCATGCCGCCGTCGGTGCCAACGAGCTCGTAGTTGTAGCCGTGGATGTGGATCGGGTGGCTGTCCATCGATAGGTTTCCGAGACTGATCCGCACACGCTCGCCCTTCTTGATCACGAGTGGGTCGGTGCCCGGCCACACGCGGCTGTTGAAGGTGAAGAGGTTGAAGTCGTTCATGATGTTCGGGTTCGGCGTCGCGGTGCCGGGAGCGACGAACCACGTGTGGAGCATGATGAGGAAGTGGCGGTCGATCTTGGCCTCGGGGGCCTTCGGATGGATGACGAAGAAGCCCATCATGCCCATCGCCATCTGCACCATCTCGTCGGAGTGCGGGTGGTACATGAACACGCCGTGTTGCTTGAGCGTGAACTCGTAAACGTAGGTTTCACCCGGCTCGATGTGCGGCTGATTGAGACCCGCGACGCCGTCCATTCCGTTGGGAAGGAGGATGCCGTGCCAGTGCACGCTCGTTCGCTCGGGCAGCTTGTTGTGCACGAAGATGCGGACGCGATCCCCCTCGACAGCCTCGATCGTCGGGCCGGGCGTGGAGCCGTTGTAGCCCCACGCGTTCACGATCATGCCCTTCGCGAACTCGCGCTTCACGGGCTCCGCGGTGAGGTGCCATTCCTTCGCGCCGTCGGCGGCGACGGTATAGGGGAGCGTCGAGCCATTGGGCGTGACCACCGGCGTGTAGTTCGGCTTCGCCTGTGCGCTTGCGTTCTTCGCGGTCATCACGGCGGCGCCGATCGCGGTCGCCGTCAGCATCGTCCTGCGGTTCATCTCGCTCATTACTTCTTCTCCGCGGTCTTGGCGACGGGCAGTGCGCCGCCAGTCGCGTAATCAAGCTCGGCACGCGCGATCCAGTAGTCGCGCGCGGCGTCGATGTAGGAACGGAAGGCCTCGATCTCCTGCTGCTTCGCAAGAAGGAGCTGGAAGACGCCCAGCAGCATCGCGTCGTAGTACTGCTGTGACAGCTCCACGACCTTGACGCGGAGCGGGACGAGGCTGTTGCCGTACGTCTCAGCGACCGAGCGCGCGACGAGTACGTCGTTGCGCGTCTCGCGGACCTCGGAACGGATGTCGACAGCAAGCGCGTACTCGCGCGCCTTCGCTTGCCGGAGCATGGCCTCGATCTTGGCGATCGCGGCCTGCCGCTGGTCGAAGATGGGGATCTCGAATGAGACCGTCGGTCCGAGCAGCCGGATACCCTCCGGCTTGCGCTCGAAGCTCACGCCGGCGTCGATGAAGCCCGTCCACCTTGTGTTCCTCGCGAGCGCGAGTCCATACGAGAGCACCTCAATGTCGCGGCGAGCGGCGAGCAGATCGAGTCGTCGCTTCACCGCGAGCGGTTCGAGATGCTCGAGCGACGGGTCGGTCTTCGGAAGCTCGGGGAGCTTCCCCGGCGTCTTCCACTTTGTCTGGTTCCCGAACGTGCCCATCAGACGATTCAGGTGCTCGCGCGCCGTGACGACGTTGCCCTCGCTGCGGCGCAGATCGAGCGTGACCTGCGCGTAGAGGCTCTGTTCGTTCGCGAGCTCGAGCTCGTTGATCGTGCCGGCGTCGTACTGCTTCTGCGCGACCTCGACCGCGGCCTGGGCGGCCTCGGTGATGATCCTGCGCATCGCGAGCATCTGCTCGGCGGCAACGACCGTGTACCAGGCCTTCTTCGTCTCGTAGGCGTGCTTCACCACCGAGTTGCCGACGCGAAAGATCGTCGCTTCCAGGTTGAGCGAGGCGATTTTCTTCGCAGCACCGCGCGTGAGGAGTTGCACGAAGTCGGTCACGAGATCGGCCTCGATGCCGGCGAGGTGCCCCGGATCGAGGGGGAACCGATACGTCCCACCAAAGACGGGGTTCTTTAGGAGGCCCGCCTGCACGAGCTCCGCCTGCGCGATCCCGAGCTCCTCGTACTCCGACTGCAGCGTACGGTTGTTGAGCAGCGCGATCTGAACGGCAGCGTCGACCGTCAGCTCCTTCGAGAGGAGCTCCGCGAGCTTCTTGTCCGCCTCAGCGTCCTCCGGGCCGCCGATGCGCCACACCGCGCGGTAGCCGGTGCGGCTCTCGGCCAGACCGCTCGCGTCACGAAACGCGCCGCTCGCGTTGGTCGACGCGCACGCGGACAGCGTGAGCGCGGATACTGCGAGGGCAAGCCAACCAAGTCTCATGGGGTGTCCTTCTTCTTCGGGACCAATGTCATTCCGCACTTCGGACAGCTGCCCGGCTTGTCGGAGACGACTTCCGGATGCATCGGGCACGTATAGGTGACCTTCTCGTCGGCCGGAGCCGCGTGACCGGCGTGACCGCTGTGATCTCCCGCCGCTGCCGAAGAGCCCGGCGCGGGCGCGGGCGGCACATAGGCCGTGCCCTCGGCGGCGTTTGGACTCGCCGGGTGAGCTGTGTTCGGGGGCGGGACGGTACCGTCCGCGCAGCCGACGACGAGACCGAGCGCGAGGCAGAGCATGGGAAGTCGCATGTGACCACTCCTGGACTGAGGTTGAAGCACGTTGGGTGCGGGATCGGGCGCAAGGATGCGCGCGCTGTCGGTGACCCGATCGGTCACGGTGCAAACCTCACTGAATGATCAGCGCGCTCTTGAACATCCCCATCCCGCACTGGAACGTGAGGGTGCGCGCGGTCGCGGCGGGCACTTCGATCGGCACGCTCTCGTTCAGCGGGAGTGCCTTCTTCAGCCCGAGCTCGGGGAACGCGACCTCCCTTGCGCACGTGCCGTCGGTCGTCCGCTTGAACACGAGCGTCGTTGGCTCGTCCTTCGCGACGCGAATCTCCATGGGCGAGAAGCCGCCGCCGCTGACGCTGATGTTGACGACGCGCGGCTTGGTCTCGGCGGAGGCGGCGCTCGGCGCACCGAGGACGGTCGCAACAGCGGCGGCGAAAAGTGATTTCATCGAGCTCATCGGTCTCCTCGTTCGTGTTTTCGCGAGGGCATCGGCGCCCTCGAACACCGCAGACGCAACCCCCCGCCGACCATTACAGGGGCCGACCCGTGGTACGAGACCGACCACGTCGGCCAACGATCTACCGACGAGCGTTCACGGCGCCGTCGCAATGCTCGACATCGCCGGGTTCAAGGACATTGCACGGATTCGCTGGGATACCGGCAAGGCACGGCGGTCCGTCGGGGGCAGAAGTTGCGCAATGACGGAGCCGTCGAGATCCCCGGTTCCTCTGCTCCGACGAGCTCGACGAAGGCGCGTCGTAATAGTTCGCGCCGACTTGCGTCTTCCATGCAAGTGGCGGGACTGCCACGCGAAAGGATGAACGTATATGGAAACCAAGACCACCACTCTCGCCGTCGAGGGCATGACCTGCCCGTCATGCGCCGCTCACGTGAATCGCGCCCTCCGCGATCTCGACGGCATCGCGAGCGTCGACGTGCGCCTCCGCGAGGGTACCGTCATCGTGAGGCACGAGACGTCCGCGCCGGTCGACGCGCTCGTCGACGCGTTGCGCGAGGCCGGTTACGAGTCGTCACCGCGTTCGTGAGGACAACTCCAATGCAACGACGCGCCGCCGACCCTGGGTGGCGCGTCGTGTTTTGTCGCTGTAATGGAGCGGCGGGAACTGCGTCTGCTCGGTCGAAATGTCGAACGAAGCCAAGCTCACCTTCTCGGTCCAGGGCATGACGTGCGCGAGCTGCGTCGCGCACGTCGAACGCGCGGTGCGGAGCGTCGACGGCGTCGCGAACGCGACGGTCAATCTCGCGACCGAGCGCGCAAGCGCGTCGATATCCTCGCCCGGCGCAGGGCCCGCCATCCTCGCCGCCGTGCGCGACGCCGGTTACACGCCGGTCTCCGAGCGGACCGACATCGCCGTCGGGGGCATGACCTGCGCGAGCTGCGTTCGTCATGTCGAGCGCGCGCTGCACGCGCTGCCCGGCGTCGTCGAGGCGACCGTCAACCTCGCGACCGAGCGCGCTACGGTCGTGCATCTGCCGCTCGCCAGCTCCGTCGCGGACCTGCGGAAGGCGATCGAGGACGCCGGGTACACGCCGGGCGTCGTCGACGACGGCGGGGCTTCCGATCGCGCCTCCTACGAGGAGCTGCGCCGCGCTCGTCGCGATCTAATCGTCGCGGCGATCTTCACCGTGCCGCTCGTGCTGCTCTCGATGGCGCCCATGCTTGTGCCGGCACTTCACGCGATGTTCCCGCGCTTCGTGCACTTCTTCATGGGCCAGGGCGGGCTTTTGCTCGCCGCGCCGGTGCAGCTGTGGGCGGGGCGCAGGTTTTACCGGCTCGGCTTCGCCGAGATTCGGCACCTCACGCTCGGCATGAACACGCTCGTGATGCTCGGTAGCTCTGCGGCGTTTCTTTACTCGATCGCGGTCATGGTAGCGCCGTCGTGGTTCCCCGCGGGCACGGCGCATACGTACTTCGAGGCGTCCGCGTCGATCATCGCGCTCATCCTCCTCGGCAAGTATCTAGAGGCCCTCGCTCGCGGCCGCACCTCGCGCGCCATCAAGAGCTTGATGGGTCTGCAGCCGCGCGCGGCGCGTGTGCTGCGCGACGGCGCCGAGCTCGAGATCGACGTTGCCAGCGTTGTCATTGGTGACGCGGTCATCGTCCGGCCGGGCGAGCGAATCGCGGTCGATGGCGTGGTCGTCAATGGCGTCTCGTTCGTCGACGAGTCGATGATCACAGGCGAGCCGATCCCCGTTCGCAAAGAGGAGAGCAGCGGCGTCATCGGCGGAACCGTCAACGGCGCCAGTGGCCTGACGGTGCGTGCGACGCGCGTGGGAGCGGAGACGATGCTCCAACAGATCATTCGTCTCGTCGAGGACGCGCAGGCCTCGAAACCAGCCATCCAGGCCCTCGCGGACAAGATCGCGAGCATCTTCGTGCCGCTCGTGCTCCTCGCTTCCGCGCTGACGTTCGCAATGTGGATGCTCTTCGCTCCGGCGGCAGCGTTCAACTTCGCGTTCGTCTCCGCCGTCGCGGTGCTTGTCGTCGCATGCCCCTGCGCGATGGGCCTCGCGACGCCAACCGCGGTGATGGTCGCGACCGGGCGAGCCGCGGAGCTCGGGATCCTCTTCCGACGCGGCACGGCGCTCGAGTCACTCGCGGCGACGACGACCGTGCTGCTCGACAAGACCGGCACGATCACCCGCGGTAAACCGGCTGTAACCGACTTCCGCGTCGTCGATGGCCAGGAGGCGGACGTGCTCTCGCTGGTCGCCTCCGCGGAGACGCGTAGCGAGCATCCGCTCGGCCGCGCAATCGTCGAGGAGGCAGCGCGCCGCGGTCTATCTTTGCAGGCGCCGGATTCGTTCGAGAGCGAGCCGGGTTACGGCCTGTCGGCGCGCGTTTCGGGTCGAACCGTTCTCGTCGGCGCTGCGCGTTACTTCGCGAAGCTCGGGATCTCGCTCGACGCGGTCGTGGAAGATCTCGATGTGTTGGCGTCCGAAGCGAAGACCCCGATCGTCGCCGCTATCGACGGGCGGGTTGCTGCGGTCATCGCCGTCAGCGATCCGATCCGAGACACGAGCCTAGGTGCCATCGCATCGCTCCGGGCACGTGGAATCGAGGTCGCGATGGTGACCGGCGACGCCCGGTCCACCGCCGAGGCCGTCGCGTCTCGGGTCGGTATCAAAACCGTCTTCGCGGAGCAGCTCCCGCACCACAAGGCCGAGAGGATCGTGGAGCTGCAGGCTCGCGGGCGGCGCGTCGCGTTCGTCGGCGACGGCATCAACGACGCGCCCGCACTCGCAACAGCGAACACCGGCATCGCGATCGGCACCGGGACCGACATCGCCATCGAGGCGGGCGACGTGGTGCTCATGCGCGGCGATCTCCGAGCGCTCGGGCATGCCCTCAGCCTCGCGCAACGTACGCTGCGTACCATCCGTCAGAATTTCTTCTGGGCGTACGGATACAACATGCTGCTCGTGCCGCTTGCAGCGGGCGCTCTCTATCCGTTGCTGCGGCTGACCCTATCGCCCGTGCTCGCGGCGGCGGCCATGAGCCTGAGCAGCCTCTTCGTCCTTGGCAATAGCCTCCGGCTGCGCCGATTTCGCGGCCGGCCCGCCGTGTAATGGTCGGAGTCCCGCTGCGTCGGCACCTCGCGAACGGGGGACCATGTTCGAAGAACGGGAGATTCTGATGCGAGGGACGGCGACGGGAACCGGCGAGTTCGGGCGCCGTAGATAGACGCGGCTCGCAACAGCCGGAGATCCGACGAGCGGCAGGTACGTGTAGCAGACGGAACGGAAGGACTTGTTCAACCGGGCTCGCCGAGTGCCGGGTAGATTGCGGTGAGGCGGGCGAGAAGGTCCGACGCGATCTTCGCGCCGCGGATGTGGACACCAACCTCGCCATACGGGAAGTCGGGGTTCACCGCGGCCGATGCCCAGTTGAGACTCGTGATGACAAGGTCGTCGTCGTCCCATGCGAGGAACTTCCCGTGTAGTGGAACCGGATCGGTCCGGATCACGCGAACGTCTCGACCAGCGGCCTCCTCCGCCAATGCGCGCGCGTCCGGACGCTTCACCGGACCGGACGGCGACCGATAGAGGAGTGCCACTCGCACGTCGGGCCGTGCGGCTGCGACCTCGCCGGGGATGATGGCGCCCGATCGCGCGGTCGCGCCCAAGCGGTTGCTGCCGACGACGAGTCGCTCGCTGGCGCTGCCACTCGCGGCGCGCATCAGCGCGTCGTGTGCGTCGCCGACAACAACGGCGACCCGTGCGGCCCCTCCCCGCGAGGGGCGGGCACGTAGGTCGTCAGCCACTACGGCCAACTCGGTCGCGAGCTCATCGGAGAGACCTCGCCGACCCACTATCCGCTGCACCACGTCGACGACCTGGCTCACCGCGGCCGGATCGCGAAGAACAACCGAGAGCTCCGCTGCCTGGAAGGGCGAGCTCAACCAGTTGCATGAACCCACCACGCCGGCCCACCCGCCGTCGGCGTTGTCGACGAGGAGGATCTTGGCATGGGAGCCTGTCGAGGAGAGCCGCACATGGACTCGCCCGTCGGTGTCCGCATCGTCGCGGACCCTCTTCGCGATCTCGAGCGCGGCCAACGCGTTCTTCTGCTCGGTGGTGTCACCATGCTCCGCGCCCCACAAGACATCGACAACCACGCCCCGGCGGCAGGCCATCCGAATGACGTCGAAGAGCTCGTCGAAGCGAGGGGCTTGCAAGAACGTCGAGTGGATGATCGCTCGGCGGCATGCGGAACCGAGAAGGTCGACGAAGGCGCTCTTGTGAACCGAGCCGCCCAGCAGGATGTCACCGTCGTCGATGCCGCAATCGACGTACGTCGGTTCGAAGGTCGACGGCTCCTCTGGGCCGGAATACCTGACGACGTGTTCGCCGTCACCGACTCCACCGGCGGCGTTGCGAATCGCTTCTCGGAGCGCCTCGCTCGCCGTCCGCGGCAGTCCCTCCGCGTCGCCGTCCGCGACCTTGACGATCAAATAACCGCGCGAGGTGTTGGGGGTCTTGTCATCGATGCCGACGAGTTGCTCGTCGGGTCCCCGGACCGCAACGTCGGCGAGTCGGGCGAAGTTCGCATGGTGCGACATCGGTGGCTCGCCATCCTCCACGGCGATGACACGCACAGCCCCTCGGGTGATCATTCCCTCAACGCGCTTAGCCGGTACGAAGTCGGCCTGTCGCGGTCCGAATACCTGTCCGCTAACACGCTCGACGACGAAGCTCACCCGTCGCGTATAGCGCTTGCCGAAGAACGGCAGCACCTCACCGCTCGTTACGATCTTCGCCCCGAGCTCGCTCGACCTGAATGCAGCGCCGCCCTCGCCGAGTGCAACTTCGATGAGTCGAAAACGCATCAGGCGCGCAAGAGACGCAACGATGAGCTGATGCGGCAATGACGCCTCGCCGGCGAGCTGCGCGACCGTCCGCGGCGCGCGCGTCGTGGCCCACAGCACGAGCTCATCGACCACGCTCCATGGCCGTCCCTTCTCGATTCCGACCCTGCAGGTCACACGGAAGGCGGGAACTGCGACGGTAATCACGAGCGCCCCCGAAGGTCCGCCGGCCGAATGATGCTCGCCAGAGCGACACCATCGCGGGTCTCCCCGGACAACTCTTCGATCGTCGCGAGGATGGTCGTGAGGAACGAGAGGTCGTGGTCCAGCTCGTTCTTTGGATTCACACCACGCACTGCCTCGTGCAGGAAGGCGAGGCTTCCGATGATGATCAGCTGCGATCTTGCACGACTCAGGAGCACGTTCATGCGTCGGCGATCTCGGAGGAAGCCGAGGGCGCTTCCCCCCGCGCGGGCGTTGTTCCGAACGAGCGACACGATGACAATGTCGGCCTCGGACCCCTGAAAGGCGTCGACGGTACCCACGAGCTCGCCGCCCTCGCGGGCAGTCGCGAAGTCACGCAGGTGCGCGAGATCTCCTCGCGGCGCACGACGAATCGAGTCCTTGATCAGCGCGACCTGCGCGGCGTACGGAGACAGCACCGCGAGAGTCGGCCGACAACCAACTGCCGGCCGCACGTGCCGCAAGACGTCCATCACGCTGCGCGCTTCTTCTCGATTTCGCCAACGAGGTCGCGCTGACTCCGCCGGCGCAGCCGTGCCGCTGGCGCTCACATGCGGGAACGCGACCACGACAACGGGACTGGCCGGCAACGGACTGCGCTGCACGATCGGTGAGCACGAAGTCCGCGCCGCCGCCGCTCTCCCGGGCTCGGTCGTGAGCTCGCGGTTATAGAATGCATTGGAAACGATCCGGGCGATCGCCGGGTCCATCCGGCGCTGCTCCGTGAGCGTCGCCGCGATGGGACGGGCTCCGTCGCGTCTGCGACGCTCGTCGTCCTCGACAAATGTGCGGAATGGCTGAAGGAGGCGCAGTGCGAGCCCCGCGGTCGACTTCAGCGACTCCGCATCGTCGAGCAGCTGATTGACGTCGTCGACTTCGTTTTCGGTGAGCAACGCGCCGATGCGGCGCTCCGCAGCCGCCAGCGCTTCGCGGACTGTGGCCTGGTCCGCGAGCACGCGGGCGAGGCGGTCACTATCAAAGGGCGGGAGCTGGTGGTGGTCACCGATCAGCAGGTGGCGTCCCGAGAGCATCATCGGTCCGACGAGCTCTGGTCCCGTCGCCTTCGCCGCCTCTTCGACCACGACCCAATCAAACTGACTGCGGTCTTCGCCAAGGCGCTCCACATCCGCAGAATTGGCCGTCGAGATCACGACGTTCGCGCCATCGAGTACCAGGCTTCCGACGGCGCTCAGCCCGACGCGCTCGAGGCGATCGGCCCGCCCCGGGTCCTCTCGCGATCGCACGGCAGCCGCCTGGAGCTCCGCGACGCGCTCGGCGAGCGGACCAGGGGCATCCTTGCACCACGCGCTATCTTTGAGTTGCTGTAGGCAGCGCTCGACGACTCTCGGCACCTCGTCGTCCGTTGTCTTGTGTCGTTCGGGCGTCGTGGACCGCACGATGAGCAGGTCGCGCATTCCCTCTTCGAAGAGGGTGGTCTTCATCTGCTGTTGCAGGTGTTCGAGTGCGTCATGCCCCTGCGCGCAAACGAGCATTCGCGTCGACGGCTCCTGCCTGAAGCGGCGGCGGACGACCTCGGTCGCAAGCCGTGTCTTGCCGACTCCCGGCGGACCCACGACAAAGAACGTAGGCAGCGTGCCCCAGAGCAGCCGCAGCGCGTCACGCTTCGGACGATCGAGCTGGTTGAAATGTTCGTCCGATTCGTCAAGCGCCTCGCGGCTCGAACGCCGCTGCAGCCAGGGGTTGTCGAGCGTCTCGGCTACGTCGACGCGCGTGTCGAGCGCGCCGATGTGTCGAAGACGCCGACGAATGACTTGCTCGGTTCCGCCGTCGCCGTCCGGCCGCAAAAAGTGGACGGGCGCATCCGGCACTTCGCCGTCAGCGTCGAACAGGTATCCGCCTCCGCGGTCGGCGACGTCGATGAAGGTCACGATCGTGTCGCGTGACGCCGACGAACCGAGACTTGTTGCTTGCCCGAGACGCCAGCGGCGATCCGATTCCCGGTCGTCATCCTCGAAGAGGCGCCGAAGAGTGTCAGCCGTGTCCGCCACGCCCATCTTTTTCGCGAGGTCATCGCGCACGTTCTGCGACGCGGGCGCCGCGCGAAGCTGCAGCGTGGTGCCACCATCGGTTTCCTCGCGCTGAACGATCCGAACGGGCAGAATTTCGAGCGATTTGATCACGGCCTCGACGCACTGAACGAGCAATAGAGCCTTCCGGACGCGGTCTAGCGCGCTCGTGTGCGGCGCCGGCTCGTCACGCACGAAGGCCCCCCAGTCGAGAACATCCGATCCGCGCCTGCTGCGCTCCTCACGTGCTGAGCGGGTGCCACGAACGGCAACAATGGGTTGGTTGAGCGGATGGTCGTCGTAGTCGTAGACGTCGAGGCGTTCACCGCGCGATCGCACGTGATCGCAGACGGCGATATCCCACGCGGAGCCGCCCTCGTCACGGAATGGACGTAGATCGTAAACGGCGTTCCCGCTGACAAGGTGCAGCCGTGCCTGCGCCACAGCCGGTCGACGCGGGACGAGCAGACGCGCACCGGTGCGAAGGTCAGCGCGCGCCCAGTCGAGAGCGCGAGGCCAGTCGTCGGCGTCGAATGCGCCGCCCATACTGGTGCTGGCCACTCCGCCCACCCCCGACTGCTCGGCGAACATGAGGATGAACGCCCCCGTTCGGAGCGACACGGACTTCGCGATGGTCGACACGATGTCGTCGATCGTGCGCACGATCGACTGCGCTTCGAGCACTTCGAGGCGTGCGGGCATGACGAGACGGCGCACGAGCAATCGCTCGGTCACCGTGAGCGACATCGCATCATTGCTTTCCCGCACGCTGACGTCTCCGGACGGGAGCACCACGAGCCCGAGGCACTCCGCGATCAGCATGCCGAGCGCTCGCCAGTCCTCCGCGAAGGAATAGCGCTCGGCGCGCTGCGCCTCTGCAGCCGGCCCGAGGCGCGGACCCGCGATGCCGTCGACGCTGACGCGCAAGCTCCACTCGAAGCCGCCCAGGAGGAAGTCCGGCTCGTCCGCGCCCTCCGTCATCACCGTCGTCGTGGAAAGGGAGCCGTGCACGAGGCCCTGGCCGTGCACGATTCCGAGCCCATCGGCGAGACGGCGGATGTTCTTCCAGAACAACGCACGGGGCCGCGGTGCCGTCAGGTTCTTGAGCCAATGCTGCCGTGGAGCGTTGCGCCGACGGGTCTCGAGTGGCTGGCCAACACGCTCGAGGACGACCCCGAAGTGGTCATCGTCCTCGATGAGCTCGAGGACGTCGACGATCAGTCGCCGTGCGCCCGAGTACGCCATCACACGTTGCAGTTGTCGCATCTCGTGAAGCCAGAGCTCGCGCAGATCCCGATCGAGCCCCGTACCCGTCTTGCGCCACAGCTTGAGGGTGCGCTCGACGCCGCTCGCGATCTCCTCGACCTCGTAGATCGCTCCGCGGAGCACGCGAGCGTCGCCGCCGTCGAGGGCGTCGCCGTGGAATGCGAATCGGTCGCGCAAGGACGACGACGTCATCCTCGATCTCCGACTCGCGTGTGTCCCGGCCGCGCGTTCATGACCCGCGGAACAGCCGAGCGAACCACCCAAACACTGCGCTGACCGCGCCGCCGACGATCGGGCGGATGAATCGCGTGATCCAACCAAGGAGCGATTCCGTGACCGCGGACTCGATCCTCGCCTGCGTCTGCTGCTGGCGCAGCCTCGCCTGCTGGAGGCGGGCCAGTTGTTCCTTCGAGGGCTTCTCACTCATTGCGCGCACTCCACGTTGGCATCGGCGACGACCGGGTCGACGAGTTGATTGAAGTCGGCGTAGCTCGCTCGGTCCGCAAGCAACCACGCGCGCGACTCGCCGCAGGCCAGCACCATCGCCTCGAAGAGGACCTCGACGTTGTAGAACGTACGCGCGGAGTACGCGACGATCTGACGATCCGGGAAGCTCGCGATCTTTCGCAGCTTCTCGGCCACATCGCTGCGCCGGGCATCGATCGTTTGCTCCTGTTCGGGAGACGGCAGATTGATCATCGGGTCCCAGCTCCCGGGCTGGAGGAGATCGACCTGGTTGAGGGCGACGACGAGCCGGTTCGGATCGAGCATCCCCTCGCTCGTCAACCGACGGAGCGTCGTCTGAACGTGGGTCATCGCACGGTTGTCGGCCTTGAGGATCAACAGGACGACGTCGGCCTTCGGCAGCACGCGGCGGTACGTTTCGATGTGCTGCTCGTCGGCGTCGACGTCCTCGCCGACGCCCGGCATGTCGAATACGGTGATCGGCCCGCCCCTATCTCCGACGACCTCGGTCTCGATCTGCGTACACGCTTTGGCGTGACTGATCTCGAGGCCCTTGTTGAAGAGCGCGTTGAGCGTCGAGGTCTTGCCGACACCGGTCTCGCCGATCAGGACGATGACCGGGGGCCGCGCCGCCTCTGCCTCGATCGCGGCATCCAGGCCACGGAGATCGGCCTCGGATAGCCCCGCTGCTCGCAATTCGTCGGGAACGCTCCCCCGCAGGAGTCCGCGCAGTCGATCAAGAATTCTCATGATTTCCCACTCCTCTTTCCGCCGCTCCGTCGTCGGCCTCGTCCCTGTCGCGATTGCCCAAATAGCTGGCCAACGTGACGACTCCCGTGAATGCGGCGATGCCGGCGAGGACGGCAGCTGCTCGCCCCGTTTGCTTTCCAGCCTCGACGAGCTTCGCGAGCTCGCCGACCCGCTCGCGCAACTCGTTCATCTCCTTCACCGCGCGCTCGAGGGCTCGCGTTCGCTGCCGGACGCTGAGCTGCAAACGCTGTATCTGAGCGCGGGCTTCCTCGAGCTCGTCGCGGAGCAGTCGGTTCGCGCGTTCGGCACCCGCGAGGTCATCTTCAGCGTGACGACGACGCGAGTGCTCGTCGGTGCGCGCCTGTTCGTGCTGTCGAGCGAGCGCCTCTGCATCGTTGGCTCTGCGCTCGAACTCGAGCATCTTCTGGACGGCATCCTGGAAGTGGTGGCGGCTGACGAAGTCGGGCCCGGGGCGCAGGCGGACGGCGGCGTCGGTCCCTTCGACGAGCTCTTCGACCGTGACGTTGAACACGGTCGCAATGAGTTCCAGCGTCTCGAGCGTTGGAACCCGACCTCCTTTAAGGAGACGCGATACGGTGGAGGCCTCGACTCCGGTCGCCTTGGCGAGCCAGGCCTGTCCTCCGACCGGCCGCTCGGAAGCGAGCAGGGTGCTGAGCCGGTGAGCGAAGGGGACGGCCTCGTCGGGCATCGACCGAAAATAGGATGCGTCGGGCACGTCGCAAGGGCCTCGGCCGATGCACGGTGCGTTGCCTCGGGCAACATGCGGGAAACTCGGGCCTTCGCCTCCATTCCTGCTACCGCTCGGTGAATGACATGTCAGGTTCATAAACGCACATTCGCTTGACAGTGTCAGAACTGGCGATACATTCGCTCAGCCTCCATGCGCGACGACATTCACAAGTCGGCTCCGCTCCCGCGAGCTTGGCGCGCCGTCGTGAAGCGCTGTCAGCGCGAGGCTGACTGGCAGACCGCATCACTCCTCGTGCGCCGAGCGCAGGCAGCAGAGTTCAGGGCGGCCGCGTCGCCCGCGTTTCTCGAGGCGCTACGGGACGACTGCTCAGCGAGGCAGCCAGCGATCTTTCCGTCCGAGAATCTCGCCAACGCCGGGGCCGCTGCGCGCGGGGCGTTCGAGCGGCGAGTGCTCCTCCACGCGAAGCTGCTCATGAGTGCGGGCGTGTCGGGCGTCGCCGTGGTCGACGAGGCGCTGCGCCGAGGTGTACAGGAGGCGAGCGCCGCTCGACAACGACAGCTCGACGTCCACCTCGCCAAGAAATTCCCCCGTGACCGCGAGGAGATGATGCGGCGGGTGTCGCGTGTCGTTACCGCGAGCGACATCGCCGACTTCGCACGACGTGCAGCGGTCGGTGCACCGCTCGCGGAACGCGCTGATAAGCCGAGCCTCGATCTCGAAGATGACCTTCGCGGAGGGAAGCGATGACCACTGCTGCCGTCGTCGTCGTCGCCGAGTCCGTACGGAGCGAGGTGCACCGCGGTGAGCTTGTGTGCTTGCTCGGCCGCGACCTCCGGCTCGCGCACAAGCATCTCGCGAACTTCTGCTGGCGAAACCTCCAACAGATCGACGTCGACCTGCTCGTGCTTGCGGGCGGGATCGCCTACGCCGATCGCACGGTCCGTCGTCGGCCGGAGGAGGGTTGGCCGCGGCGCCTGACGCTGCGGGTGCCCGTGACGTCCGATCGGTGGGACGACACGTCGCTCCGGACGGCTCTTCGCGAAGCGGTGGAGTTTGTCACGGGTGACTACTGGGACTTCGAGTTCTACCGCCGCGAGCATCGCGATTTCGAGGCCGATCAACGGTTCTTCGAACCGCCGACCGGTCACGAGTTCGTCGTCGTGCCCTATAGCGGTGGCCTTGACTCGTACGCCGCCGTCGAGTGGCTGCGTCGCTCGGAACCGATGGCCACGCCGTTCCTCGTAACGACGGAGCACGGATCGAGGGCACGAGGATCACTCCGGGGGAAGTACGAAGACCACGTGGGTGTACCGATCCGAATCGGCGCTGGTAGCCACGCGGAGCCCACGTATCGCTCGCGCACGTTCCTCTTCTTCATTGTCGCCGCGATCGCGTCGAAACTCGCGAAGACCAACCGCATCGTGATCGGCGAGGCGGGTCAGGGAGCGATCGGTGCTGCCCTCGTGCCCTTCGGCGACGAACCTGCGTACGTTGGATCGCATCCGGCGTTTACTCATCGGCTGCGCGCGTTCATCCACCGCCTCTGGGGCGATGCGCCGGTCTTCGAGCACCCCTTCGTCTGGCGGACCAAGCGGCAGGTCTTGGCGTCGCTCATTGCCGATGGGGCGACGGGCTGGGCGACGACCGTCTCGTGCAGTCGCGATCTTCGCCGTGTGAAGGGAGTCTCCGGTCGTGTGCAGTGCGGTGTCTGTGGCGGGTGCTTGCACCGCCGCGTGGCTCTACAAGGGTTCGGTGCAAGCAGCGAGCACGGCCCCTACTTCTGGCAAGATCTTGGAGCGCACACGATGGGTGAGGCCACCTCGCGAAAAGCGCGCCGTCCGACGACCAACAACGACGAGGACATCGCACGTCACGCGATCCTCACCCATTGTGCACTTGCCGATCTCGCAGTCGACTCTCCGTCGGCACAGGCAGCGTCGTTCGAGCTCGGTGCAGTTTCTGGCGAAGCCCGCAGCGTGGTGCACGCGCGGCTTGTTGCGATGCTCGCGTCGCATCGCGGCGAGTGGGTGGACTTTGTGAGCGCGCAGGACCGCCGTGGATGGTTTGCGCTGATGGAAGGAGGATGCCACCATGCCGGCACCTGATAGTCCCGACGCTGTTGCCTTCGGCGAGAGGCTTCGTGTTGCGAGGAACGGCACGGGGCTCACGCAGGAGCAGGTCGCGCAGAAGCTGAATGTCGCTAGAACCACGGTCGTCGCGATCGAGCGTGGCGATCGAGCGGTGCGCCCCGACGAGCTCATCGCACTCGCCGAACTCTATGGGACGAGCGTGCACGCGTTGGTGCGCAAGAGCGCGGTGCACGTCGATCTGACCGGGCAGTTCCGGCGCGCCGCCGGGACGACGGACGAGGAGTCCGCCGAGGCGATGAAGCTACTGAACCGACTCGCGGCGTCGAGCGTCGAACTCGAGCGCCGGCTGCGACGCCCGCTCGTCGTCGACTACCCGCCGGAGCGCGCACTAACGCGTGGCAGACTCGATGCTCAGGCGGAGGACCTCGCTGCCGAACTACGATCGCGCCTCGGACTCGGCATGGCGCCGATCCCCGATCTCGTCGGTCTCGTCGAACTGGAGCTGTGCATCCGTATCTTCATCCGCGGACTGCCGTCGAAGATCGCAGGGGTGTTCGCGTTCCACCCGGAGGTCGGTGCCTGTGTCGTCCTCAATGCCAAGCACCCGCGCAAACGCAGGGCGTGGACCCTCGCGCACGAAATCGGGCACTTCCTTACCAAGCGGCACGTTCCCGACGTGGTCCTTCTACCGAAAGCCGCGAAGCCGGCAACGGAGTCGTTCGCCGACTACTTCGCCCCGGCGTTGCTCATGCCCTCGGCGGTGATCCGACGCGCATTTGCAGACACGGTTGCGGCCGAGACCCGCTTCTCCTCGCGACATCTGATCCTCCTCGCGCAGAAGTTTCACGTGTCCGTCGAGGCCATGTGCCGTCGGCTCGAACAACTCGATCTGTTGCCGCAGGGTACGTACGAAGCGCTTCGCGATCGCGGTCTCAGTGCGAAGACCGTTCGCGCGGTCACGGGCGAAGACGATGAGCAGTCGGCCTTCGCACCACCGTCCCGGCTGACGCTTCTCGCAGCCGACGCGTTCTCTGCCGGTCTGCTGTCCGAGGGCCAAGTGGCGGACATGCTGGCCGTCGATCGGATCGAGGCGCGCGAGATTCTCGATGCACTCGACGCCGCGTCGGAGGAGGCATCGTGAGCGCGCAGCAGATCGTTCTTGATGCGAGCGCGTGCATCAGCCTCCTCGCTACTCGTGCGAAGGCGAAGATCCTCCACGCGCTTCCCGGCAGGAAGCTCGTGCCGCATCCGGCAGCGAAGGAGGTCTTGCGCGATCCGTCGGCACCGCACTCGAAGGCTCCGCCGCTCGATCCGTACTTCGCCGGCGGCAGCCTCGAGCGCGTTGAACTCTCCGCGGACGAGCAGGAGACGTTCCTCGCGTTGGTGAGCGCCGACCAACCCGATGACCTCGGCGATGGTGAGGCCGCGGCGCTCGCTTGCGGCCACCACCGGGGTGCGACAGTTGTCGTCGACGACGGCAAGGCGATTCGGATCACCCGCTCACGGTTCCCGAGCGTAAACGTCGTCTGGACCGTCGAGTTACTGCGCCGTGCGGAGGTCCAGGCAGCCCTCGGCGATGGCTTCGACGAGGCACTCCTGCTTGCTCTTACGGAGGGGCGCATGCGCGTCCCGCATGAGCACGATGCGTGGGTTCGTCACCGGCTGGGCCCCGAGCGCGCAAGCCGCTGCCCGTCGCTGAAGACTCGACGAAGTGCTTCGCCCAGCCCGCGTACACCGCGTCGATGATTGCGATCGCGGCGAGTCCCGAGTTTCGCTCTGGTGGCTCGAGAACACCTCGGACCGCACCGTCGACACTCTTCTCGCCGAGCTCAAGGCACTGTCGCTCTCTCAACCGGCATCGTCTCTTCGTTGGAGATGGTGCAGTGGCGTGGCAGCCGGTCTTGCGGAATTCGGCGGCGCAACCTACCGCCGTCGAGCCGCGTCGTAGAGGTGACCCTCAGCGAAGTAGTGATGCAGGTGCAGGCGCGCGACAGAGGGCTGCCCGACGGGAATCCGAACCGGCCGGCTATCGGGCCAAACTGGCTGCCCTGGGATGGCGTGCCGTACCCGTAGCAGTTCCTCCTGCGGAGCGGCCACCTCGGGGTCCGGCGTGAACAGGACGAAGAAGTTGAAGCTCTTGATCGTGACGACGCGGATGATGCACCAGTCCACGCTGTTCCTGAGTTTCGCCTCGCCGCATCGCACCCAACTCGGTCGCAGCTCACGCTGCCCCCCCGACGGCGTCACCGGCGGCGCGATGTCGAGCGTCAGCGACAAGAGTTCCGAGGGAAACGGTGCTCCGCCGAGGATGTATGGTCTGAGCATCGCCAGCGGCGTGTCCGGGCGGAGCGTCCGCGCCGTGTTGAACGACATTTTCAGCAGCCAGCGCAGGAGGCCGTCGAAGTCGTACTCGAAGAGGACCTCCGTCCCGGCCACCGCGAAGTCGCGGAAGTAGCGATCGAACATCTCGCACGCGTACGCATCCAGACCGCCGAGGACCTCGTTGTTGCACGTCGCGCAGACGTCCTTGATCGTCAGGTCGCCGGCGAAGACCTTGTTCGCGCGACGTGAGAAGCGGAGGTTGTACGACGGTACGCGTTCGATGAAGCCGTTGGGCCAGAGGTGCTCCCTGGTCGGCTTGCTCTCGCGCTCGCAATACGCGCAGGGGGTCGTCGGTCGATCGAGAGTAGGCATGTCCGTTTGATGTCGGTGACCCTCGTTTGGTGATGCACTTTTCGCGTTCTGGTCAGGTACGACACCGCGCCAGGCTCGCCCTAGGGATTCGATCGGGTACAACGATGGCCATCGATGATCACGCGGACGCATCTCGTCTCGGCGATCGAGTCGCTCGGTCAGCTCTCCCTGGCGAAGTTCACGGAGGTGCTCGACGAAGTCGGCGTTCCGACCGTCGACCACCCCGCCGGCGAGGTGCCGGTCAAACGGCAGGAGCTAGCTGCTCGGTGCGCACGGATCGACGACGCCAAGGTCGGCGTGCTCGCCGCTCGGTTCATCGAGGTCGTCAGGCGGAAGTACCCGGCGATGTTCCTCGACGTCGCCTTCGTGCTCGAGGAGGCATTGTGGGAGGACGATCCAGCAGCGATCAAGATCCCGCGACGCGTGCGAAACGAGCTCGTTCGGCACCTCGACGATCACGAAGTCAGCGTGTTCGAGCGCGACGGGGCGCTGCTCGATGCCCTCGAACGCCTTGGATTCCTGGCGCCCACGCACACGGTGGCCGGGGAATGGTTTGGTCTGCGGCCCAAGATCGTGCAGCACATGTTCCGCAACGCCGACTGGCAATGGGAGCTGTTCTTCAACGAATTGAAGCACGAAGATCTCTCCGATCGGCGGTTTGCCCTGCTTCTCGAGGCTCTGCTGAACCCGCGCGTGCGGCCCGACGCCGCGTCCCAAATGAAGGCCGTCGGGGTCGCAAACGAGCTCCTCGGCAGATATGGCATCGAGCTCCGACATAGCGGCGACGATGGCGGCTACCCCATGTACGCGCTGGTCAGGAAGGGGGGCGCACTTGCGGGGAAGCCGAAGTACGTGATCTTCGCGTCGAAGAACAAGCCCGACATCGTTCTACAGGACGCGATCACGATGGACATCCGCATCCTCAAGCACGAGGACGAGGTCCTGGTCTACGACCGTCCGATCGGCGTCGACGGCCTCGGTTGGAAGGATCTCCTCGACTGGTGGTGCGAGTCATCGCGAATCGGCGATCGGGGCACGGCGGCGCGGTCGCTGTACAGGCGGCTGTCGGAGAGCCTGCCGCCCGGCTCTCCTGGGCAGCGGCTCTTGTTCCGCGAGTACCACGCCATGCATCGCGATGTCCTCGAGCTGGTTCCTGCGCTGCTACCCGAGGTCTGGTTGCACTACGACCAACGGACGGTCCAGGAGCGTGGGTTCGACGCGCTGACCCGGCAGCGAATGGATTTTCTGATGCTGCTGAAGGGTGGCGCGCGCGTCGTGATCGAAGTCGACGGCGCTCAGCACTACGCCGACGCGCAGATGCGGGCCGAAACCGAGAGGTACGCCAGGATGGTCGCCGCAGATCGCGACCTCAAGCTCTCGGGCTACGAGGTCTTCCGCTTCGGCGCCGACGAGCTGAGGGCAGATCCGGCCCGGCCGGATGGGCAGGAGCGTCCGCGTCACATCGTTCGCGCGTTCTTCCAGCGCCTCTTCAAGGAGTACGGCGTTCGCATGATCGTCTGAGACTCGGCGCGCATGAGGAGTGCGCTCCAGCGGGATGCTCCCTCGCCGCTGCTCACACGAGGTCGTCCTCCCCGGCGATGACCTCATAGGCGTCCGGGGTGCGCTTCCTCTTCGCGCGGTTCGCGGCGACGACCTTCTGCCACAGCGGAGTGCCGGTCGGGACCTCACGTCGAGGCTGCGACGTGGATTCGCTCGCTCGCTTGGTCCGGGGCTGCGTGGTCGGGATCGGCACCGTCTGCGGCACCGGTGCGGCAGACCGACCCGCCAGTGGCCCGATCTTGCGGGTTTTCGGGGTCTTCGGGCGGTCTACGGAACCAGTGGTCGGACGTTCGAATCGTCCTGGGCGCGCTGAAATCTGCTGGTTCTCAACGGGTCGCGCTGGCGGCCCTTCTTCGTTTTCGTCCACTGAGTGCCTGCGAGTCGTCTGTGTCCTCGGCACCGGCGCGGCAGTGATTCGAACGATCGACGACCCAACTTCCACGGGTTTTCCGCGGGTGCCGTGGCCGCGCCCGAGGGCCTGCTCCATCGAGGCTCCGCACGTGACAGCAGCGGCGTCACGCCTAGCTGGCAGGTACCGAAGGATACAGTCCTTCGCGACGACAACCGACATCGTTTGGGAGTCAGGAGACCGACCGCGGCCACCAACCAGCCGCCCGACTTATGTGCAGAGTCGAGAATCAGCTCGCTCGTTGAGGTGTGAGCCACTTCGAGACAGGATCGCGCGTCCAGGAGAGACGAGCAAACACCTAGGGTTTCGACGTCGCTCCCCTGAGTCTCGAGAGTCAGGTGCTACGTCGAATTAAGCGCAGGGTCAGAACGGGATGTCGTCGTCGCCGGGCGCTCCGAACGACGGCGCTGCCGCCACCGCGCGCTTCGAGCGACACTTCGTGCAGCCGTTCGCCGCGGTGTCGGCATCCATCTCCTCGCTTTGCAGCCACGAGCCGCACTGCTTGCACTCGGGAACCTCGTAATGTGGCGCGCCGCAGCTCCCGCAAAAGCGCGTGTCCTTGAACGGAGCGCCACACCGGTCGCACGGGTAGACGAGCTGGCCGCCACAGCCATCGCAGAACGAGTCCTGCGTCTCCTTGATGATGCGCGGGCCTTCGTAGTACCCGCGCTCGGTCCACTCTGCTTGCGGGCACTTCAGGTTGCGACAGATCGCGACGGCGTTTTTGGAAGTCGACGCGGGAGCGTTCTCGAAACGCGCAAGTGCGCGCCGGAATGCCTCGGCGGTCTCGAATCTGTCCTCGCGCTTGGGCTGGCACGCGCGCTCGATTGCCTGCCGAACTCCGATCGTCACGTCACGGAGATCGGTGTGGATCGACTGATGACGCAGCCGGTTCTGACCGCTCAGCATCTCGAACAGCACCAACCCGGCCGAGTAGATGTCGGCGCGGTGATCGACATCATGTCCCGCCAACTGCTCGGGCGCCATGTAGTCATACGTCCCGGGCTGGTTGTTATCGCCGGTCACGCGCGTCAGCCCAGAGATCTTCTCGAGGCTCACGCCGATCGAGAAGTCGATCAGGTAGGCGTGTCCGCCGTCCTGCACGATGATGTTCGACGGCTTCACGTCACGATGAACGACGCTCTGGGCGTGTGCGCAGGAGAGCGCGGAGAGGACGTGAAGGATCGTGCGCGCCGCGACGGCCGCATCGAGCCGGCCGCGGTTCTTGATCTCTGCGTCGAGCGTGGACCCATTGATGAACTCGAGGACCGTGTACAGCAGCGGCGCGTCATGCAGACCAGCGATCTCGCCGTGCGTGAGGACCACCGGGAGAGAGGGATGCTGCATCCGTGCGAGCAGCAGCGCCTCGTGCTTGAACCGCTTGCGCAGTCGATCGTCGCGAAGGCTCGCCGGGTTGTCGAAGATCTTGATGGCGACGTCGCGCTCCAGGCTTCGCTGGCGCGCCTTGTAGACGGTTCCGGAGAGGCCGCCGCCGATCACGTCGCCGAGGGTGAACCCTCGCTTCTCGAACGCGTCGACGTACCCGTCCGGCGGAGCAGCGCTCGGCACGCGCCCATCATAGCGTGCCCGCGTCGGTCAGGCGCCTCGTCGGCCGCGCGCGCACAGGATGACGGGTCGGCTGCGGCGCGAACACGATCGGTCGAGGGCGGCGGGGTTGGTTGGTTCGGCCCCGCATGAAGCGCACTGCATCGCGAACGAAACGGGCGTTGCCACGACCGGCGCTCGGGGGCGGCGACGCTTCGTTCGAACTCGCACGCCGACCGGGCGGGAGGGTATCGCCCAGCGCCCACCGTTGAGGCGCTACACGAGCCGAGACCGTTGGCACAGCACGCGCGGACGGGATGCCGCGGCACACTCGTCGCGCGACTCCGTAGCTCGCGCGCTCGTACGCGCACCCAAGCATGGCACCCCGGTGCGTGGTCCGAGCACTTTGGCCTCCGGGCCTGAGCTCAATCGGGACGCGGACATTTTCGCGCTGTCCGCGGGTGACATCGACCGCGCTCGGCCTATACTCCCTGGGACCCCCACAACGAAGCGGGAACCCACGCATGTCGAATGCCGCTCGACACCTCCCGCTCGCGCCCGCCGCAAACTCGACCAACGCGGACGGGGTCAATGACACGCTCGGCAAGGCAACATCGCACGACCTTGTCTTCGCAGTCGTCGGTCAGGTGGGCGCGGGGCCGGGATGGGTCGCGCGCTTGCTCGCCGATGGTTTGAAGTCGCACAACTACGAGCCGACCATGGTTGCCGTCAGCGATTTGATCGCGGTGGCAGCGCGAGGCGCGGACTCCGAGCGGTTCGGCGCGCTCGCCACGATGACCCCGCCTTCGGGCGAGCGAACCTTGCTGCTTCAAGAGGCAGGCAATTGGCTCCGGGAGAAGTACGGCCGGACGTTCACTGCGGCGCTCGCCGTGCGTCGGATGCATGAAGAACGGCAGAAGCGCTCGGTCGGCGCAAAGCCCGTCGCGTTCCTTCTCGACAGCCTCAAGAACCCAGAAGAAGTCTACGCCCTGCGCAAGGTCTACGGTCGATCGTTCTACCTTGTGAGCGTTGTCTGCGGGCCCTCGACGCGAAAGTCTCGTCTGCTCGTCAAGTACAAGAACGATCGGGACAAGGTCTCTGTCGTGATGGAACGCGACGAGGCGCAAGAGGCTCTCTTCGGGCAGCAAGTGCGCAAGACACTCCACCTCGGAGACTTCTTCGTCAACAACGAGATCTCTCCCAAGGCGGAAGGCACCGGCCCTGTCGATCAGGCACTCGCGCGTTTCCTCGAGGTGGTTTTCGCGAGCGAGGTCGTTCGCCCGACTCGCGACGAACGCGGGATGTTCGCGGCATGGAGTGCAGCGCTCCGGTCCTCCTGCATGTCGCGGCAGGTTGGCGCCGCGATCCTCGATCCGTCCGGCCAGTTGATCGCCAGCGGTACCAACGATGTTCCGCGTTTCGGAGGCGGCCTCTACGAGGAGGACGAAGCCGGCGCCGGCGAAGACCACCGGTGCTTCAGATACCCCAAGATCGAGGAGAATGAGCCGAAGGGATTTTGTCGCAACGACAAGGTGAAGAAGGACATTCTGAAGCAGGCCGTGGAGCAACTCCGCGAAGCCAACGTGATCAGAGATTCAGTAGCGGATGGTGACATCATCGGGGCGCTGCGGCTGACGCCGGTGAACGATTTGATCGAGTTCTCGCGTGCGGTTCACGCGGAAACCGACGCCATCGTGAGCCTCGCGCGCTCGGGCGGTCCCTCGACTCAAGGCGGGACCTTGTACTGCACGACCTACCCGTGCCACAGCTGCGCGCGCCTCATCGTCGCCGCCGGCATCCGCGACGTCGTCTACATCGAGCCATACGTGAAAAGTAGGGCGGTCGCACTCCACGATGACGCGATCGTCGAGGCCACGAGGGCGCCCTCCGCGGAGGCGAGGCGCGTGCATTTTCGACTCTTCACAGGCGTCGCGCCTCGCAGATATGCAGCTCTCTTCGAGAAGCGTGACGAGCTGAAGCGCGACGGGCGGCTGTCTCTCCGCGACCCGGCGGATGCGCTCCACACGGACCCGATCTTCACCAAGTCACACCTCGACTTCGAACAGGCCATCGCCAACCACGTCGAACAAATCACGGCGGTGGGAAAGTGATCGAGAAGCGCCCGCGCCTGCACGTTATTTCCGGTGGTGGCCAGGCGCGCACCAGCGCGCGTGGCGAGCTTCTTTCGGTACCGCGCGCGCTTGCGCGCGAGGAGCAGCTTCACCTCGCGGGCTGGCGAGATGGTGGAGCGCCAGGGCGGCTGCTGAGCGTGGGGTTTGATGTTCTCGACTTCTACGGCTTCCATCACGTGCTCGCTTCTGCTGGCGTGCGTCACGTCGTCGACGTGCGATTGCTCGCATCCTTCCGCGGACGAGGCTTCGCTCCGGACATCGTCGAGCGAACATTTCGTGAGCTGGGCGTCACTTACTTTCGCTGCCAGGATCTAGCGAACACATACTCATCCTCTTCGCTCAACCAGCATCTGTCGCAACGAAAGTACCGTCAGCACCTGGAGGAGAATGCGACCGATGCCATCCGCCGCATCGCTGACCTGCTCCTCATGGGCACCGTCCTCCTGCTTGGACGCGATGCACGTCACTTCGGCGCCGACCGCGAGCTCCTCGTGGAGTTTCTAGCCAGGCTTCATCGGCCAATCGAACTCGTGGTCTTCTCGGCGTGCCAGCGCGCCGAGATCGCGGCTTCCGCGCTCACTCTCAATGAGATCGAAGTCGATGGAGCGCCGACGAAGATGAAACCGCGCGCTCCGAAGAAGCGCGGCCCGAAATCGATCAAGGAGCAGCTGACGCTTCCGGGCGGCTCGCGCAATCGCGACTCCTAGCGCAGTAGCTTGCCAGGCTGCTGCCATGGTGGGGCGCGGTGAAAACGGTCACGACCATCTTCTGGGTTCCGGTTCTCTTCGCGGTCGGTTGGGTGCGAGAGCAGGCGCCAGAAACGTCTCGACTGATGAAGAAGGACTTTGCCTTAAAACGCAGGGCCTGGGCCGGCCTGCCCCAGAATGGCCGACTCTGCCCCGGAACCGGCCAGGCCACCGCCGGGACCAGGCGGCTCCGCCGCCCGGGTCAGGCGTACCGGCGAAGCAGTTCGACGAGTCCTTCGATGGTCGTCACGAGCCGCGCCTTCGCCGACGGCGGGATCCACGGCCGACAGAGCAGGGCCGCGAGCCCGCCGTCGAGCGTGACGAACGCGTCGGCGTAGGCATACCCCGTGGCCGCGTGCTCGATGTCCCAGAAGTCCTGCTGGGAGGTTCGCCGGGCGCGCTGCATCTGCCGTCCGGCGAAGACCTGCGCAGAGATCTCAAGCGCGGGCGCGAGTCGCCGGAACCATTGTCCGAGCCGCTTTGGACTGCCCTCCCCGTGCTTCTGGCGATACTCCGTGCTGCGACGCATGAACTCGACCGGACCGATCCCGGCCAGCATCGCGCGTCCCATCGCCGGTTGTTCGTAGTCGTTGAAGAGGAACGCGCGCTCGGTCGTGACGACCGCGGCACGTTCGAGCTTCCTCTCCCCGGCTGCGGCCCAACGGGCATCGTGTTGCGCGTTCATCTTCGCCGTGTAGTCGCTGTCGCGATGCCTCGCCGCCATCTCGTCGACGTCGAGATGGTCGACCAACCACCGGACGGTCGTCGCTTCGAGCACCTTCGTCAGCATCGGCACGGCCTCGATCGGGCTACCGGCCGGGAAGGTCAGCACGCCGTGGCCGAAGTAGTCGACGATCCGGGTGAAGATGCGGCTCCGCGAAGGTGGAGCGACCTCGCCGCCGATGATGTTCCGGTAGAGCGCGTGCCCTTCCTCCTCGAACATCCACGCGCGCTGGCGGACGGACACGCCGTTCGAGAGTTGATCCATCAGGTCCGCGTGCTTCTCACGATCCGCAGCGGCGGGGACGTGGAGCAGCTCGCTGATCGACGCCTACGAGCACGGGAAGACTGCGCGGCCTGCGGCAGCCGCGTTGCGCGCCAGCTTTACCGCGGTCGTCGCGACCTGCGTGCGTACGTCGCGCAGCTCGATCCACGCGTTGTGATCGAGGTAGACGATCGCTCGGTCGCCGATTCGCTCGCGGTAGACCACCTCGGGGTCGATGCGTTCGGTGAGCGGCGCGCCGAGAACGAGCCCGCTGTGTTTCGGTTTCTCTTCCAAGGAGGCTCCGTACACCGCGCAGTCAGCGCCGCGTCGCCTACCTCGCTCGCGAGGGCGTCTCCGCGGCGACGAGATCCAGTCCGTCGCGGACGCGGCGGATGTTGTTGAAGAAGAGGTCCGCAACGTCCTCGTCGCGAACGAACTCCCATTCGATGTTGGTTCCGTGGCGAATCGCGATGCGGCGATGAACCGCCTTCATGAACGCGGACGAGTCCATCACGGTCCAGTGATCGAATCGCGCGGCGATCCGCTTGGCGAGGCGGTGCGCACCGATCGCGACGAGATGAATCCGTCGCCCGACGCGGTCCTCGATCATCTTCATTCGGTTCAGCACTTGTTCGGCGATCTCGTTCGTGAGCGCTCCGGTCTGGAACTCCTTCGCCATCGTCGTGATCTCCTCGTGCTCGCGGAGGAAGTCCGCCCAGAAGGCGTAGTCGGAGCCCGTGATCCCGTGGAGGTACGGGATCACGCGAACACCGCGAGCACCGAGCTCCTCGGCGCACATCAGCGAGCGCCTGCGGTTGTAGAGGTGCTGCGTACGCGGGTCGTCGAGGAAGACGGAGTAGTTGGGCGCGATCACGGTGACGTTCAGCTTCGAGAGCGCATCGGCCGCACCCTCGCGCCGGAGGTGCCAGTACCGCTCGATGGGCGCGTCCTGTCCCGTGCCCAGGATGAAGACCGGCGTGTTGGGGGTCACACCGAACCGCTGACGCAGTTCATCGGGCGTGCGTGCGATCGGTCCATAGCTGCCGCGTCGGCGGTCGAATCGCATCAGCGACGCGAGAGGGATCGCGATGGGCCCGACGGGGAGCCGCGCGTCGCTCGGCAGCGCGTACTGGAGCACCGGAACGTACTTCGGCATCTCACCCGACGGCGGCCCTTGCAGACTCCCAACGTGCTTGGCGCCGAGATCGTTGCGGACCTCTAGCAGGCGGCGGCCGAACGTCGGCTTCGACATGCATACGACGTCGCACGTCGCACGGTCGCAGCCCTTGCACGCCTCCAGGCAGTTCCATCCGCCGCCGCGCGCGGTGAGCCCGCCACACGCGGCGAGCAGTGGGCACGAGGTGCAGCCCATGCTGACGACCTCGCCGTCGAGGCGGAGTAGGTCCAGGCGGAGAGCGCCGCCTCCCTTCTTACTGCTCACGGTTCACCCCCAGACGGATGGTCACGTCGTCCGCGTCTAAGTCCTCGATACGTCCGACGATCTGTTCATCGCAGTGCGCCTCGCGGAGGTGGTCGGCGGCGGCTCCGTCGACGAATGCGATCGGCGACGCGCCGACGCCGTAGAACGTGATCTCGCCGCCGTCGGCGCCGACCGAGCACCACACCTCGTCGCCCTTCCGAACCTCGGCGTTGCCTTGCCCGTGGTCGGCCACGCGCTGAGCTTGGACCTCGACGACGGTCTCGGGCGCGCACACCGAGAAAAGATCCCGTGCCGTTTGGGCCTCGAAGTTGCGGTCTCGCTGTTGGAAGAAGCGCCTGTTGCGCCGCTTGAGGAAATTCTCGCCCATCAGAAGGACCTCCACGAGACGGAATAGAGGAGACGCTTGCCGTCCTTCTGACGGCGTACGAGGCGCTGGTCATACAGAGCCGCGAGTCGATTGCTCCACGCGGTCCGGACGATCGAATCGAGACCCTCAAGATCCGCCGCGGTCGCGGGCTCGCGCTGCTCCAACGCCGCCAGCAACCTCCGCGTTCCGTCGTCGACCTTGCCAATCAGCCTCGGGGCGTCCCCGGTCAGGACCCAAGCCGCACCACCGTGCTCACGGAGCCCGATCGCCACGTCGTCGATGACGTCCTGCCCGATGTTGGCCAGGACCGGGTGGAGGGCGTCGAGCCCGCGGTCGCGCGGGACCACCCCCCAGAGCGGCCAGAGTCCGGCGTCGAAGTAGGACGCCGTCATGACCGCGATGCCCTCGAAGTCGACGACCACCCAGCCGCCGTCGGAGGCTTTGGCGAGCGCCGCCTCCTCGATCTTGGGCCTATCGAGCAGTGCCGCCGGCCTGCCGGCCAGGCTCGCCCGGTCGGTGACCTCACGTAGGAAAACTCGCTTCGTCATGTCCGTCATAATCGTCACACGTTATGGTGACGATTCTCTAGGACGCGGTCAAGGCACCGCTGACGGTGATGTGGAACCCGGCCCGGCGGCGTGCCGGGGAGATGCGCATCTCGCTCGCGCCCGGCGCTGTTCCGCTCCACGAGGTCGTCGCCCCGACGGATCTCAGACGGATGCTGCAGCTGCGATTCACGAGGCGGTGGAAGAGATCAGTGAAGCCCTTCCCGCGACCTGGATCACCGGTCGCGGAGACGCCGTCCTTTACGGCTGCCTGAAGCGCCTGCACGTCGTTTCTCAGGCCCGCGTAGATCGGGTTCCGCGTAAGCGATCCCTGCATGCCGACCCCCACGTCGCAGACGCAGAACTGCCAGCGCGACGACGTGACCTCGTAGGCGGCCATGGGGGGCGCGGGAGACCGCGCGTGCTCCGCTGCATTCGCCGCCATTTCGACGAGACAGCCGACCAAGCCGCTCGCGAATCCGGACGGGAGGCCTCCCACCACCAAGGCCTTTTTGAACCGCTCCTGGAAGAAGCCGAACGAGGATCCCGCCTCCCAACCGGCGGCGCTCATGCGCGGGACCGAGTGCACCCCACGCGTGCGATCATCGGGCACGCGCAGTTCGATTCCGGCCCCTGCTTCGGGCAGCCACTTCTCGTCAAACGTGCCGATCGGAACACGCGCGAGCAGCTCCTCATGCCTGGTTCCGAACCAGTCCCACCGCATCGACGCAAACTCCAAGAGATCGGCCAAGGGTGGCGCGGTCTCATACAGAGGCTTCTCGACGCTCCCATCGCGCTCGAGCCTAGAATCGACGATGTCGAGCGGGTGACGTGCCATTCGGAGTGCTCGACTCTGTAACGACGAGAGGGCAGTCGCGCCACGACACCTCGGTGCCAAATCGACGGGCAGTCGCCTTCGTCTGGGCGGCGAACGGGTGCGCGTCTCATGAGGCATCACCCCTCCGGGGCATCGCTGTTAGCCGAATAGTTGGCCCCTGGGTCTGACGTCCGCGAAGAGCCCGGTATGGCCGAAAAGCTCGATGTTCAGCGCGATTGGTCGACTCTCTGCCAGTTCCTTCCCGCCGACTACCCGGCTCTGGCGATCACGTGCGGCGCGATCCGGCCGCAGTACAAGGACACACGGATTCGATCCGCCGATGAGCTGCTTCGCATGATCCTCCTTCACGTCGGCGCGGACATGCCGCTCCGGCAGACGGTCGCCCTCGTCGCCGAAGGCGGCGGGCCCGTCGTTTCGCCGTACTGCCTCCACATGCGGATGCGGCGTGCAGCCCCGTATCTGCAAGCGCTCGTGAAGGGGCTTCGCTCGCCGCACGCGATCGAGCCGATGACGTGGGCCGGGTACGACCTCATCGCGGTCGATGCGAGCTCCTTCGCCGGCCGCTGCGCCACGGGAACAGACGCGCGGATTCACGCTGCGCTCCGCTTGAGCGATCTCTCGATCGTCGCCGCGCACAGCACTGACCGCTCCGTCGGCGAATCGCTGCGTCGGTTCCATTGGGAGCGCGACCAGCTCGTCATCGCGGACCGCGGCTACAGCCATGCAAATGGAGTCGTCTGGGTGAAGGAGCACGGCGCCGACGTCGTCGTGCGCCTCAATCGAAACGCCATGCCGCTCCACGACCGACGCGACGAAGTTATCGACGTGGTGCGCTGGGCGCGTTCGATCCCTAACGACCGCATCGTGGAGCGCTTCGCCCGCGTGCGCGTTTGGATCGACGGTCACCTCAAAGAGGTCGCCGGACGTCTGATCGCGACGCGGCTGCCTGAAGACAAGATCGCCGACGCCGAGCGGCGCGTGCTCGAGTCGCAAGGCCGGAACGTCACCGAAGAGACCATCGAGATGGCCGCGTACGTGCTGCTCTTCACAACGGTCCCGAAGGAGCGATTGAGCGCCGAGCAGTGTCTCGAGGCGTACCGCAATCGCTGGCAGATCGAGCTGCTCTTCAAGCGGTGGAAGTCGCTATGCGGCTTCGATCGATTGCCGAACGCGCGCACCGACACGATCGAGTCGTGGCTGTCGGCGAAGATCCTTCTCGGTCTTCTGGTCGATCGCATGGCCGCGGCAGCACCAGTCCTTTTTCCCCCTCCGGCGCAAGAAGGGCGAGCCGCCGCCGCCGACCGCAGCCGACGACCCGTGGAAGATCGCAAGCATCGTGTGGCCGGCGGTCGTCGCCGCGCTCATGCCGCTTCGCCTGCATGAGATCGTCGCGCGGCTGCCGCACATCTGCCGGCGGCTGCGCAGCTACGACGCATTGATGACGCATCGCGCGCCGACGCAGCTTGAGCTGTTTCGGCGCGCGGTCGTTTCGCATGCGCTCGGCCGATGAGCGACTCTTCGGCTAACAGCAATGCCCCTCCGGGGTGATGCCTCATCGGAGACCCGCAGATCAGCACGGTCCCCCGAATCGAGAGAGTCGTCGGCCCGCTACCCTAGGGGCATGGTGGGGCTTTGGTCTGATCTCAGCGTTCCTCGGCGTGGGTGGGAGCTTATCGACGTCGAGGATCTCGGCTGCGACGAGAGCGACTTCAAGTTGTGCGAAGCGTGCGGGAAAAAGCACGTGCGGTACGTCCATCACCTCCGGCATCCGAGCTACGCCGGGACGGTGGGCGTCGGATGCGTCTGCGGGGCGAAGATGCAGCACGACGAGGGCGCCGAGTACATCGGACGCGAGCTGGAGAAGCGGCTGGTCCGCCGAGACCGTCGCCGCCGGACCTGGTTGACCCGCAAGTGGGCCCTGAGCTCGAAGGGCAACGTCAAGATGAAGGCCGAGGGGTGGCTCTTCATCTTGTGCAACCGGGGCAGGTTCTGGGAGGCGTTCCTCAAGCCCGCGGACGCGGACGACTTCAAGTACAAGGCGAGGTTCGCGACCGAGGCCGAGGCTAAGCTCGCGCTCTTCGACGTCGCATTCCCCAACAAGATCGCGGTCGGCGCGGGACAATAAAGATCGATGAAACGTCCGTATCGCGACGCGCTGATCGTGCCGGAAGACGTCACCGGCGTGCTCCGGTCGGAACGCTTCTCCGTGCTCCCGGCGCCGTCCGCACGCGAAGTCCGCCTCGCCGCTGCGCTCGGCCGACCCGGCAAGGGCATCCCCAAGTTGGTCGTCCGAGAGTGGATCGAGAACACCATCAAGCTCGCCCTCGGCACCTTTCGCGAGCTACCGGCAACCGAGAAGCAGATCCTGCTCGCGAGACACTGCGACCTGGATCTCACCGGCGTCAGTCGCGCCGTCGTGGGCCTGGTGTGCCGCGGTGCTCCGAATCCTCTCGATCGAAGCAGTTCGGCGGATGGCGTTGTCGGAAGGCGTCCGCGTGAGTGCACCTTCCTTCTCAACGTGGCCGGATCCGCACGACGACGCGCGTGATGTGTTCGAGATCTCCTCCGGCGGCGGACGGTAAGCTCTACTTCCGCAGCGGGCGTAGCGGACAAGGTTGGGCCTGCATGGTCGAGCGCGTAAGAGTGAACGCGCGGTCGCTGCACCGTCCGTGGCCGTCGCGCCCGACTACGACAGGGCAGCGCGCCAGCCCGAGCCTCACGTCGGCGCGCGAGCCCACTCGCGATTCTACTTATGCGCTCGCGATACGTGACGGCTCGGGGTCCACCCGTCGTCCGACGTTCAGCACGACCACGTGCGGCCGACTGGCGAGGGGCGGACGCGGACATTTCCTGGCTTCGGTCGACGCGCGGAATGCGAGACCGGTGTCATTGTAGGGCGCTGCCGGCGGGCACCCGCCTCGCCCGCAGCAGAGTTCTGCTAGTGTCAACCGCGCACACCGTGGCCGCCGATGGGCGGCTTCGTTGATGCAGGGCGGCTTCTCGGACCGACTACCCGCGCCATGGACTCGTCGAAGGTCGACCGCATCATCCAGTACGCCCTCGCGGTCGCCGCCGACGAGGACAACACGTTCGAGCGCGAACTCGGGCCCATCCACCTCATCAAGTACGTCTATCTCGCGGACCTGGAGTACGCGCGCGCCCACCGCGGCGAGACGTTCACTGGAGTCGCTTGGATCTTCCACAAGTTCGGCCCGTTCGACATCGGGGTGAACGACCGCGTGGCGATCGCAGCGAACGCGATCCACGCGCACGGACGTCAGCTCGACACCCAGTACGAAAAGACCACGCTCCGGTACGCCGCGACCGATGACTCGCCGGATGCGGAGTCGATCCGCAAAGAACTGCCGCCCGAGATCACTGCGTGGATCCGGCAGTACGTCCACAAGTACAAGGCCGATACGGCGTCGCTGCTTCACTTCGTCTACCTCACACCGCCCATGCTCCGAGCACGACCTGGCGACGCACTCTCGTTCGCCGACCTCCCCAAGCTGAAGCGCAGTCAAGACGATGCGGGTGCATCTGCACGAACCGCGAAGGAGGCGAAACGCCTGAAGGAGCGCGCAAACGCGCTTCGTGCGCGTATCGCTGCCCGTGCGGAGGCCCCGAAGCAGGAGGGGGCGCTCGTCAAGCCGACGATCGCACCCAGGTACGACGACCTCTACTTCGAGTCGATTGCGGCGATCGATCGGACCGAGGGTGGTATCGGCGCGGCGCACGGACGCATCGAGTTCGGTGACGACATTTGGCACTCGCCCTCGCGGGAACCCGATGACTCGTAGTCCACGCCAACGGACGTATCCGAAGGACGAGTGCTTCCAGGAATACGTCGGGGACTTCTGGCGTGTCGCCGATGACATGGCCCTGCGGCCAGGGGCGCTCGTCTGGGCGTTCGTGCCGCACACACAACACGAGCCCTGGCGTCTCACAGCGGTGGGGCGCGACAATCCGACCGACCACACGGCCGCGACCTACAAGATCGAGACCCTCCGGATCCGTGCGCCGATCGCCAAGCCGCAACTGCCGGTAGCAGCGCTCCCGCAGTACCCGAACGAGACCTTGGTGGTCAGCCGTGCCAAGTGCCGGCCCTGCATCGTCCTGACTGTTGGCGGCGCCGAGGTCGAGAAGTCGCTGACCCTCGGCTCGCACCCCAAGTGGCAAACGGCGCCGGCGATCACCGTCGCGCCGTTCTATGGTGCCGACACGACCGCGCAGCGTGCGGGCTGGAACAAGGGGCTCGTCGACCGAATTCGTGCCGGCGAATACCCGCAGTACCTGTGGGACAAGCTGCCGATCGATAACGGAAGCAGCGACGTCTCCATTCTCAGGCTCGACCATCTTCAGCCGGTCGGGCGCCACGGGAACTCGTACGAGGCGACGGGGTTCCAGCTGACCGACGATGCGATGGCGCTCCTGGAAGAGTGGATCACGTGGCATCGCACGGAGAAGCTCGCGTCCAGCGGGAACCTGAACGAGATCCGGACGCTACTCCTGTCACGATGACCGTACGTGTGATTGTGACTTTCCGCTCGATCGCAGAGCCGGGTGCGACGGACCCCAATCAAGACGCGACGTCATCGTCGGCCATGGTGGCCTTCGGTTCGGAGGACCCGTGCTGCCGCTTCTTCGCGCGGCTCTCCGCCGCGACCCTCTGCCAGAGCGGCGCGGCACCCGCCAACTTCTCCTTCCTGACGGTCTCCATTACTGGCTTCGTCCTCGGCTACGTCGCCGGGATCCGGACCGTTTCCGGCACCGGCGCGGCAGCCCCGCCCGAAAACGGCCCAATCCTGCGGCTTTTCGGCCCCTTCGGGAGGTCTACGGAACCAGTGGTCGGACGTTCGAATCGTCCTGGGCGCGCAAAGACAGACGAAGTTCCCGGGGGTCGCGAGAGCGGCCCTTCGTCGTATTCACTCCCGACGGTTGCGCGACTCCCTGGTGAGGCGCCGCGCCGCGCGCCGCGCGCGACGTGTCATCGCGAGCGCGATCACGCCCGCGAGGAACGCCCCGGCGTTCGCCGGCGTCGCGCTCGCGCGAGGCGTCGAACATCCCCCGCCCGCGGCGCGAACGGTCACCTTCGGGTTGGCGATGCAGAAGAAGTCGATGCCCCCGCGGTGCGTGCAGGAGAAGTTCTCGGGACACGTTGTCGAATCCACGCAGCGCACGCTGCAGACGCCGTCGTCGAGACAGAGGCCGCGCGCGCAGTCGGAGTCGCGTGCGCAGCGCGAGCCGATCGCGCCGGGCGTGGGCAACGGGTAACGACAGGAACCGCCGTCGCATCGCATCCCCGGAGCGCACTGCGCGTCGAGAGCGCACGGTCCGCTGCAGTATCGAACGAGCGGTTCGTCGGCGCTGCGCAGGCAGCTCCCCGCGACGCACTGATCGTCGTAGATGCAGCGTGCGCCATTCGTCGCGCTGCGTGGAGCCGTGGCCGCGACGTACGGTTTGATGAACGACTCCAGGTGCGCGTCGATGCGGGTTGCCCTTGCGTAGTCGCTGCACGCCGCGTCACCGCGGCTGATCACCGCGGCGAGCGCGCCGTCGAAGAATGCGGGACCGCCCGAGTCGCCGCTGCACGGCAACGACGGGCTGGCCCTGAGCACGAGGCTCGTGCTCGCGAGCTCGCTCACGACGGAGGTGCCCTCGCGCTTGCGCCCCCAGAGATCCTTCATCGCCTCCGTGGTCCCGAAGCCCACGAGTCGCAGCGACGACGAGACCGCGGTCGCCTCGGCCCGCATCGGCGCGGGCGCGGCCGGCGGCGCGGCGCCGAGGAGCACGAGCGAGAGATCGTGCGCCGCAGTCTCGTCGTATTCGGGGTGATGCCTGGCCTCGAGGATGGGAACGAACGCGCCCGCGGCCTTCACGTCGTTGCCGAAGAACACCCCGAACGAGGACTCTCTCCCGGCGACGCCGCAGTGCGCGGCCGTGATGACCACGCGCTCGCTGATGAGCGTGCCGCTGCAGCGAACCGTGGACCGATCGCTGGACAGGACGATGGCGACGACCTGCGGATCGCCATCCGCGGTCGAACCGTTGACGATCGGGGAGCCGACCGAGCCCGTGTCCCGATCCGAGCTACAGCCGATCGCGATCAGCAGCGCCGAAGCAACGACGAACCGCGCGTGGGGAGCTCGCATCGCGGGGGCTGCGCGAGCGTACATCGCGAGATTCACATTCTGAACGAAGTCTGCTCGTGCGCCTCTCGCGCTCCGTGCCGCGCGTCTGAACGAACGCCGGCGGGACCGCCGCACCCTCGGCGGACCGAGGGGGAGTTCAGTCTCCTAATTCGAGGGACGTTCAGTTTCCTTACGCAGTTCAGATTCTCAACAGACTGCAGCGGCAAAAGCACGGCGATTTCCCGATCTCCTGGCTCTGACGCCCCTGGCATGCCGGCCGCATAGGTCGACGCCACGGTTCGCAGGCAAGGAGCACGACGATGACCAAGGGGCTGATCAAGGTTCTGTGTGTGTCTGGGCTCCTGGTCGGCAGCGCGCTCGGCGTCGGCTGCGCGGGCGAGGCTCCGACCTCCGCCGAGCGCTCGGCGGAGCTGGCGCAGGGGCTCACGGTGCTCGAACAGAGCCCCACGTCGCTCAGCGTGGCCTTCCGAGAGAAGAACATCACCATCTTCCTGCAGGCCAAGCGCGGTCGTCCGACGGCGGAGCGTTACCAGATGGACCCGAAGTTCCCGAAGTACGAGGTCGACGCTCGCTTCATGGACGCCAACGGGTTCATTTTCTACACCGAACAAGGTGGTGACGACTGGATCGACCCGACCTGGAAGGAAGATCTCGATCGCCAGATGAACCTCCCGAAGCCCCTGACGGGCTCGAATGAGGTGCTGTTCCGCCTCGCGACCGATATGTCCAAGACCTTGCGTTCGGACCTCGAGCTCAAGGTCGGCACCACCGCGGTCGCCGAGATGGCCCCCGTGGTGAACTCCCTCGTGGGCAACGCGGCGCGCTTGCACGCGCAGTTTGGCGAGCAGTTCAAGCTCCGCGACCAGGCCTTGTTGAGCGCGGGCCTCCCGGGGATGGCGCGTGTGCCGGGCTCCGCGTACGAGGTCACGTACGGCACGCCCGGTCCGGACGAAGCCCACTACCAGGTGGGGACGGCGGCTCAGTACAAGATCGCTCTCCACGCGGACGAGCTGGATGGCATCCCGGGCTATGCGGGTGGCTATCACAGCGCGACCCAACGCCATGGGTGGAACGGCGGCTCCGTCTACTGGGCGCACTCGACCTGCAACCACGGCCGCTGCGCCTCTGGGATGACCAAGCGGACCGAGTCCGGCTACAAGGCATTCGCCGCCAACGAGCTCTATGCGCTTCACTGCAGCGGCGAGTACAAGTGGGACTCGGACGGTGGCTCACGCGGCCACAACTGCCACGACGACTCGCGCATCCAGATGCACAACTTCAAGTACAAGAGCTGGATGTGGGGGACGCAACGCTGGTGCGACGGCGGCGACAACGATCACGACATCAGCGTCGATGTCTTCCTCGTCGAGCTCGACCAAAACGGCTACCCCGAGTACAGCTCGAGCAACAACAAGGGCTACGGGACGTCCGCGTGCGCGTACACCCTGGGCTGCTCTGCCAACTGGATGGGCGTCGGCGACGGATGCGACTGCCAGGCGGACGGCACGTGGTGCGGCGCCGACACGGATTGCGGGGCCAAGCCGGGCGGTATCGCGACGGTGAATCAGCCGCAGTGATCGCGCGCTGAGTCTCTGTTGCGTGCGAGAGGGCGGGGCGTCTCCAGGACGCTTCGCCCTCGTTCGCGTTTTGGGCCCTTTGCCGGAAGCCGGTCGACACGCGCCGGCCGCCGCGTGTGTGGCATAGTCTCGCGAACGCTCGAGTGGACCTCTACCAGCTCAAGACCTTCGTCACGGTCGCGCGCGAGGGCAGCATCACCCGCGCCTCGGGCCTGCTGCACCTGAGCCAGCCGGCGGTGAGCGCGCACATCAAGGCGATGGAGGACGCGCTCGGAGTGAGCCTCTTCGAGCGGACGCCGCGCGGCATGAGCCTCACGCGCGACGGGCAGAGACTCCTCCTCAAGGCGGAGCAGACGCTCGCGGCCCACGACGAGCTGATGGCCGAGGCCAGGCGCGGCAAGGGCGAGCTCTCCGGCACGCTCCGCCTCGGCGCAGGGAGCAACTCCAGCAACGAGGCGATCGGCAGGCTGCTCACGGTGCTCTCCGAACGATGCCCCGGCGTCGAAGTGATCCTCAAGCACCGCTCGTCGCAGGAGATCCTCGCGGGCATCCGCAACGGCAGCCTCGACGCCGGCTTCTACAACGAGCCGGGTGAAGCCCCGCCGGATCTCGCGACGGTCGAAGTCGCAGAGTTCGCGATCTATCTCGTGGCCGCTCCCGGCGTGGTCTCGCGTCGCGAGGACTGGAGGGCGATCGCCGAGCTGCCCTGGATCTACCCGACCGAGAGCGCCTGCTGCAGCCGCACCGCGGAGAGGCTGTTCGCGTCCCAGCGCATCAAGCCCAAGCGGATCATCAGCGCCGATCGCCAGGAGGTGACCAAGACCCTGGTCGTGAGCGGGATCGGCGTTGGCCTTTTGCACGCCGACGCCGCGAGGGATGCCGAGCGCCGCGGCGAGCTCGAGCTCCTCTTCGAGGCCGAGACGCGCGTGCGCGTGCTCTTCGCCCATCTCGCGAGCCGAGCCGAGGATCCCGTGTTGATCGCGGCTTCGTCGATCATGCGCGCGAGGGACTGACCGCGGTCGCGCTGGCGCGCGGGGCCCTCGTGCGACGCCGGACGATCCACTCGGCGACGCCGAGGTTGAGCGCCCAGGCCAGGGTCATCAACAGGTCGCGTTTCCATCCCACGACCTCGCCGGTGAGCAGGATCCATGGCCCGAGGACCAGAGCCTGCGTGCCTGCGCCTTGCGCGAGCGCGTAGGCGCGGATCATCCAGGCCTCGTGGCGGGGGACATCGCGCCGCCGAATGCTCGACCACGAGAGGACGATCGCGGTCACCATCGCCGCGCCGACCAGCATTCGTACGCCGAGGAGGACGGACCCCTGAAGCTCCGCCGGGATGCGGTACCGCGCCGTCATCCACATTCCGGTGAGCCCGGTGAGCAGGCCGCACAGCGCGAGGAGTATGCCCGCGCGTCGGTGCCACCCGGGCCAGCGCCGACGAACGCCCGACGAGAACTGAAACGCGCCGAGCAGGGCATACAGAGTCGCGGCGACGATGTGGAGAACCACCGGCGTCGGTGCGGCGACGAACCTCGCGTTCTCGACCGTGGTCGGCGCCGACAGGCTCCCGAGACGTGCGAGCCCGCCGAGCATGGGCACGATGCCCAGAGCGAGCAGCATCCCCGGAACCAAGAGGTCCTTCTTCGTCAGCTTCTTCATGGTGCGCTCCTGTCGATCCCGGACGAGAGGACGGCGGCGATCGCCAACGAGGCCAGCGCCATGAGCGCGCTCACCGCGAAGGCTGCGCCGTAGCCCGAGATACCCACCACGAAACCGAGCAGCGGCACGCCGACGCCCATCGTTAGGTCGAAGCAGGCGGTGTACGCGCCGAGCGCGACGCCGCGACTCTGCGGGGGAACGCGTCGAATGGCCTCGACACCGAAGGACGGAAAGGCGAGCGAGAAGCCGAATCCGGTGAGCGCCGCGGCCGCGACGGCCATCGCTCCCGAGGTCGCCAGCCACATTCCGAGCTGGCCCATGGCGGCCACCGCGGCGGACGCCATCGCGATGCGCGCGCCGCCGAATCGGTCGGGGAGACCGCCGAAGAGCAGTCGAGCGAGCACGTAGGCCGAGCCGAACGCGGTCATCGCGAGCGCCGCGTGGGACCAGCCCTCCGAAGCGAAGCGGAGCGTCGAGAACGCGGCGATCGCACCGAAACCGAACGCACTCAGCATCAGCCCCAGCCCGGGCAACCAGATCAACCCGATCACGCGGTAAAAGGGCACCCGCGCGCCGCCCACCGGTTGCACGGCGCGGGCGACGGCGACGACGCCCAGGGCCGACAGCGGCGCCAACGCCGAGGCGGAGGACATGCCCGCGAAGCCGTAACGGGCATGGAGCAGCGCGCCCAACGGGGCTCCCGCTGCGATCGCGCCGTACATGGCGATTCCGACCCACGACATCACCACGCCCGAGCGCTCGCGACCCGCGAGCGCGACGCCCCACGACAGCGCACCGGTGATGACGAAGCTCTCGCCGAGCCCGAGGAGGATCCGCCCGACGAGCAGCACGGCCAGGCTCGCCGACGGCAACGGCACGGCGTACGACAGCGCGTACATCGCGCCGGCCAGCGCAGAGAGGCCGAGTCCGAGCACCGTGGCGCGTCGCGGCCCGCGTCGATCGGACCACGTCCCTGCTCCGTGACGCGTCAGCAGGGTGGCAAACGATTGAGCCCCGATCGCGAGACCGACGACCCACGATCCGAACCCAAGCGTCCCGTGAACATGCACGGGGAGGATGGGCAGCGGGAGGCCAATCGCGAGGAACTCCAGGAAGACGAGCGCGCAGATCGGCGCGAGCAATTTCCACAGCGGAACGGCGTTCGAGGCGGGCGCGCTCGCCTGGTCGGTACGAGGGACGGGCGGTGAGGTGTTCGTGGTCACGAGGAGGCTCCGAGGATCGTTGGGGGTGGTCATGCTGGTCCCTGCTCGCGTCAGTCACCGATGAGCGAGGCCGTCGCGCGCGCGGCGAGGAAGAGCCCGACGCCGAAGACGGTGTGCGTGAGCAGGCTCTTGAGGCTGTTGAAGACCGGCGTGGGGGTCTTCAACGAGGCGACGCCTGCGCCGAGCGCGGGCTGCAGGATGAACAGCGGCGCCACGACCGTTGCGACTCCGATCAAGAGAGCCGGCGAGAGCGTGGGCGACCGCGCCCACTGCAAGCCGAACACGGCGAGCAGGAGCGCGGCGAAGGTGATCCCAATCGAGTAGTGCGCGCACCAGCCGATGAAGAGCTCTCCGCGAATCGGCGCCGACTCGGCGATCTTCGCGTGCAGCCAGCGCCCCTGCGGGAGGTGCCCGAGCCAACGGCCGAGGAACGCGAAGTTCAGCGAGGGCACGCCGAACCGTCTGAGCACCGCGGCCCAGAGATCCATGACCATCGTGGCGCCAGCGCCGATCAACACGCTGCGGATGACGAACTCGGTTGTCTTGTTCACGGCTTCACCTCGCGGGAAGAGAGGACTGCAATGCGATGCAGGACCTTCCTCGGAGGGGACGTGAGAATCCAATCGTCCTTTCGGAGGTCGGTCCTCGGAGATGCTGAGGGCTCCGCGTCGCGCTCCCCGAGCTACCGGGAGAATCGAACCGTCACCTTGGTCGCAGTGCTCACCGCCTTCCCGCTCTTGTCGAGAGCGGGGAGGAACGTCTTGGTGAGCAGGCACGACCGCGCAGCCTGACCGAACCCCTGCGCCTTCGGCGCCTCCGACGCGATCGACGCCGAGGCGACGGCGCCGTTCGGCTTGACCACGACCATGAGCGAAACCGTCGCGACGTCGTCGTCGGCGCTCGCGGGGAAGAACCCCTTGCAGGCGTCTGCGCCGGGCAGCGAGGGCGCTCGACTCAGGTCGCTCGCGGGCACGAGCGCGTCGCCCGTCGAAAGCGCCTTGGCCGTCGGCGCCGCCGACGTACCGGTCGCGCCGGCGACGCCGCCGGCCTTCGCGCCGTTCGCTCCGACGTCCGCGGTGCCGCCCTTCGCGACGACACCGCTCCCATAGGTCGTGCCGTTCGGGTCGCTGACGAACGAGACGGGCT